>NZ_BAAHAP010000053.1:0-40808 GCF_054777495.1 Echinicola sediminis
GGGGCTTTTTGGCCTTTGATCAATACCTTTCCTAGGCCGTTGCTGAACCTACGGTCATAGCCGTCAGCATAGCCTATGGCGATGGTAGCGATTTTTCCGTCCTGCGTCATGGTCCCTTTTCGGCTGTAGCCTACAGACTCTCCCTTTGCCAGTTGCTTGATCTGGGAAATGGTTGTTTTTAGGATACTTACCGGTTGTAGGGCTTCCTCATGAAGGCTGTTCACTTCTACTCCATACAGGCCAATTCCCAATCTTACCATGTCCATTTGGTGCTCAGGGTATCGGATGATGCCGGCCGAATTCAAGGCGTGCATCAGGGGGGTGTAATGAAGGATGGATTTTATTTTGCTTCCCATTGACTGAAACTTTGCCAGTTGTTGTAGGGAGAAATCCTTGTGCATTGCCTCATCCGCACCGGCCAAATGGGTGTAAAGGCTGGCTATTTCCAATTCGGGATATTCCTTGATCAATTTTTGGAGCTGCTCGAGATCCTCCTCCTCAAATCCCAAACGGCGCATTCCCGTGTCAAGATCCATATGTATCCGGATCAATGCTTGGTTTGCCCGGCAAAATTCACCTAGCTGGCGGAAAAAGGAGAGGCTGTATACGACCGGCTCAAGTTGGTACTTGATGAGGTTGCTGAAGGATTCTGGGGCCGGGTTGAGGACCATGATGGGCAGCTCGATTTTATCCTGCCTTAGGGATACCCCTTCGTCCGTATAGGCCACAGCCAGATAATCTGCCTTCAATTGCTCTAGGTGGTGGGCAATTTCCGTGGCTCCTCCTCCATAGGCAAAGGCCTTGACCATCACCATGATCTTTGTTTCCGGCTTCAGTTGTTTTTTATAAAAAGTGAAATTTCTCCTTAGGGCATTGAGGTTGATTTCCAGCACTGTCCCGTGCAGCCTTTCCTGTAAGGCATTCACCACATTCTCAAATTGGAAAGTCCGGGCTCCCTTGATCAAAATCAGATCGTTGTGGAGGTTTATCCCGGCCAAAGAGGAGAGAAGATGTGGAGTGTCGCGGAAAAAGATAACCTCGCAGGGAGGAGTTTTTTCAAGCCGTCTGATGTCTGTTCCTACTGCAATTAAGAGGTCCAACTGATAGTGCTGAAGGAGGTCATGGACTTTTTGGTAAACCTTTTCTTTTTCTCCGGCCTGAAGTAGGTCAGAAAGGATAAGTACTTTTCGGTTTTTGGGCCTTTGGCTTTGTAAAAATTCCAAGGCAATGTCCAGCCCTGCCAGGTCATTGTTGTAGGTGTCATCGATCAGCAGGCATTGATGGATGCCTGATTTTAAGGTCAGCCGCATTTCTACGGTATTTAGCTGGGGCAGGGTTTGCTGGATTTCCCGCTCGCTCAGCCCGAGTGTGATGCTGGCAATGATGGTATGTCTGAGGTTTTCTAATGAAGCTTCATCAGTAAATTTGGTATGGAAGGTGTAAAGCCCCATGTCCGGCTTGATCAGGGTCAACTTACTGCCGTTGCTCTCTTTTTTCACAGAAAGGGTATAATCGGCCCCTGTTTGTTGGGACCATGAAATCAATCGGTCAGATGGAAACCGTTGGATCAGGTAATCGTGAATCAGTTGGTGATCTTTTCTATAAATAAGATATTGGACATCCTGAAAAAGCAGGGCTTTTTCGTGAAGTTTCTCTTCCTGGTTCTTAAATCCTTCAGCATGTGCCGTACCAATATTGGTAAAGATCCCAATATTGGGTTTGATCATCATCTCCAGTTTTGCCATTTCTCCGGGTCTGGAAATACCTGCTTCCAGAATGGCCACCTTATGGTGCTTCTCAATCCCAAAGATGGAAAGCGGAACCCCTGTTTGACTGTTATAACTCTTGGGGCTCTTGGCAATGTCAAACTTTTTCACTAGGAATTGCCCTAGCCACTCTTTGATGATGGTCTTTCCATTGCTGCCCGTGATCCCGATTACAGGGCCCTGAAAAGCATTCCTGTTCCATTTTGCCAATGCTTGTAGCGCCACCAATGCATCAGGGACTTTAATGACATTGGTGTTCTTTAAACTGCTTAAATCAATGTCTTTTTCAATGATAAAATGGCTTACACCTTGCATGGCAGCTGTCTCAAGAAAGTCGTGACCGTCCACTTTAAAGCCTCGAAGCGCAATAAAAAGCGTCTGGCCGGCATTGATGACCTTTCTGGTGTCTGTCGAAACAAAGTTGACGATTTCAGTGCTCTCTTCTTGGAGGATTTTTCCTTTTACGATGAGGGCAAGCTCTTTTACTGTAATGGGGTGGATCATTGTTTTTTATTTGCCGGAAACAGAGGACAAAGTTAATAGAGTTTTGCTCCATTTGGAACCGGAAGGTCGGCAGTGGCGAGTGCCACATGGCCGTTTTCATCGGGAAAACCGGTCACCAGCACTTCCGACATGATGTTGGCGATTTGTTTGGGAGGAAAATTGCAAATACATATGACCTGCTTGCCCAATAATTTTTCAGGTTCATAATTGTCGGTTAGTTGGGCAGAAGTTTTTTTGATGCCCAGGCCTCCCAAATCCACTTGCAATTTGTAGGCGGGTTTAAGGGCTTCTTTAAAAATCTCCGCAGCTATGATAGTGCCTACTCTTATTTCAACCTTTTGAAAATCAGAAAACTGAATGGTTTGCATATTATTTATTAATTTGTATATTTGGAAACTTTGAATGTGTGAAGGATAAACAAGGAAAATTAAAATTATATTTTATAATGCTTCAAATCGGCCAAATCCTGCCTTATTACAGTAAAGCACTCCTTATGGGGCTTGCAATTGGCACGTTTTGGTATGTTGATGCGGATGCGCAGGAAGTTAGGGATTGCGATAACCGCAACGGGCAGCGGGAAAAGAGTATTCTTAATGCTCCCGTGGAGGATGCGGAAGAGCCTATGATCGATGGGTATCGACCAGAGAAAATGTCGCCAAACCATTCCAGCAAAACGGTGAAAGAGGTAAAGGAAAATCCTGTATATAAGGCTTCTGGCGAAAAAGAAGAGAAAAAAGAAGAAATGTCCACTCTATCCTTTAACTTGTTTTTATACATCGTGGATCGATTTAAGGAAGATTAAGCAAAGAACCCAATATATTTTACAATTAACAATAACCCAAACGAGGAGGCTTTTAAGCCTCCTTCTTTTATTTTGATATTAGACTGTAAGAACGAATTCCTTAAGCTCGTTCAGTTTGATTTTGCCTTCATAATAGGCCTTTCCAAAAACCACCCCTCGCAGTCCCATGTCCCTAAGCTTTCTGAAGTCATCTACGTTTCTTATTCCGCCACTGGCTACCAGGTGTAGATTGGGGAATTTGTCGATGATTTCTTTGTAAAGCTTAAAATTAGGGCCTTTCATGGCTCCCTCGCGGGTAGTGTCGGAACATTTGAGGTATTTCAGGCCTCTGTCATAGAAATGCTGTATCTGGTCAAAAATATGGATGTCTGTATTTTTTTGCCAGCCTCTTATTTTGATTTTATGATCCACAGGATCAGTATCAGCCGCCATGTTTATTTTCTCACGTCCATAAGAAATCAGCCATTGATGAAATTTTTCAGGTGATTTGACTGCAACGGTCCCCGCGGTGATGGTTTTTGCGCCATGTTCAAATACCTTAATCACCGCACCGTCAGTGGCCACACCGCCTGTAAAGTCCACCTTGAGCGTGGTGTAGGCTGCAATGGTGCTTAGGATATGGTAATTTTTTGGCTCTCCTCTCCTGGCACCATCCAAATCGACTAAATGCAGCCATTCAATGCCGCAGTCTTCAAATTCCTGTGCAATTTCCAAAGGGTTGTCAGAGATGATTTGCTCTGTTTTAAAATCCCCTCTTACCAGACGGACACACTTTCCGTTTATCAGCCATATGGATGGTATGATGTCAAACATTTGGGTTTCTATTAAGTTGAGGATGGCTTCTCGTTTTTCTTCTGATCCTAAGATGTTTCAGAATACAATGTCTTTACTTGTATTTACTAATATAACATATCAAACAGGGATTTAATAGTTTTATTCTGTAAAATATGTTTAACTGTCTATTAGATAGTGGTTTATTGGCTTAGGATGGCGACGCTTCCGTTTGCACCAGAAGCCCAGATAGCTTCTTCGTTTTTGGACAGTTTGACAGCATGCAGGCCCAATTCTGAGAATTTTGACCAGTTTATACCCGCATCTTTGGAAACATCGCTGCCATTTGGCCCTACAGCTATGATCCAGCCATATTTTGGGTAATATACGACTCCAGAACGATAGCCTGAGGGATTTTTGCCATTGGGCTTTTCCCAGGTGAGTCCCCCGTCAATAGAGAGTACAATATTGTTCTCCTGTTGCTCTGGATTTTTATAATCCCCACCCACTGCAACAAGGTTTTTCTTATTGATGGCCCCCAATGAAAAAATCCCTTGCGAAGGTTCTCCTTGTATGATCGGTGTTGGAATGGTGTCCCAGTCAGCTCCCTGGTTATTGGAGTAATAGACATTGCTTTTGGTTCCCCCGGAGGCAATCCAGACGCGCTGGTCTTTTGCCAAGATTCCTGAGCCGCTTGCGGCAAAACTAGCCTCACCAGCAGAAGCTTTCGGAGCAGTGGCAAGCAAGTCCCATGTCTCGCCGCCATTTAAGGTGTTCAAAATCATCCATTTTCCGTTCACGGGGTCTCCATAGGCATAGCCATTGCGCTCGTCTACGAAAGCTAAACCGTCCAGAAAGGCCTCAGGAGGGCCTTCATATTTCTTTTTCCAGGTTTTGCCCGAATCGGTGGTTTTATAGATGACAGCCGGTTGTCCTGCCGATACCGCAATTGCTGTACTTGCACTAAAGGCTTCAATATCCCTGAAATCTACCGTGTCCAGTCCGTCAATGATCCCGTGTTCCCAGCTGGCTCCTCCGTCCACTGTGAGCATCCATTGGCCATTGCTTCCTGTTGCCCAGGCAATATCTTTTGTCAAAGGAGATAAGCCCCTTAATGAACTTTTGGTGGGAGTTTTTAGTACCTTCCATCCCAGCGATGCTTTGACATCATCTGCTTTAGGGGAATTGCAGGAAGTGAATGAACTTGAAACTACGCTTACCAAAAAGAGGAGTAGAATTAAATGTCTCATCTTAGTTTAAAAGCCTTAATTTTTATAAAACAGGATAATTTTTTAACCTGTTTTAGCCTAGAATAGTTTCTTAAAAAGCAGCAGATTACCACTATTTTTCGGTTATGTTTTTAATGCTCACATAGGGCTGTTTTAATCAATGCTTGATTCTCGAAGGTACATGGCTGTGTAGTTTGTCTCTACTTCCCTCAAAGCCTCCGGAGTCCCTTCAAATATGACTTTTCCCCCGCGTTCTCCTCCTTCAGGGCCAAGATCGATAACCCAATCGGCAGATTTGATGACTTCCGTATTGTGCTCAATGATGATGACAGAGTGCCCTTCCTCAATTAGCGCATTGATGGAATGAAGCAGTTTCTTGATGTCGTGAAAGTGGAGGCCTGTAGTGGGTTCATCAAAGATGAAGAGAATCTGATCCTTGTTTTTGCTGTTTCCTTTGCCTAAAAAAGAGGCCAGTTTGACCCTCTGGGCCTCACCCCCACTTAAGGTATTGGAAGATTGGCCAAGGCCGATATAGCCCAATCCCACCTCCTGCAGGGGCTGCAGCCGGTGGATAACAGCGTTTTTTCCCTGGAAAAACTCCATGGCCTCGTCTATGCTCATGTCCAATACTTCAGCAATGTTTTTCCCTTTGTAAGTAACGTCCAGGATTTCATTTTTGAAGCGTTTTCCTTTACAGGATTCACAGGTTAGGAAAATATCAGCCATGAACTGCATTTCGATTTTTTGGGTGCCTTCTCCCTGACAGGCTTCACATCGCCCTCCGTCCACATTGAAACTAAAGAAGGCCGGTTTGTAGCCTCTTTGCTTGGAAAGGGTTTGCTCTGCAAATAAACTTCGGATTGCATCGTAAGCTTTTACGTAGGTCACCGGGTTCGAACGAGAGGATTTTCCTATGGGGTTTTGATCGACAAATTCTACTTGGGAGATGGATTTATAATCGCCTTCGATTTTATCAAATTTACCCGATTCATCGATGACGGTCCCCAGCATTTTACCCAAGGCTGGATAGAGGACTTTTTTGATCAAAGTGGATTTTCCTGAACCACTGACACCGGTGATGACGGTCAGTGTGTTTAGCGGAATCTGTACACTGACATTTTTTAGGTTGTTTTCACGGGCACCTTTAATGGTGATTTTATCTTTCCATTTCCTGTTGCCGTTTTTGACGTTGATTTTTTCTTCTCCTTTTAGGTATTTGGCCGTATAGGTTTCGCCGTGTGAAAGGAGGTCATCCAGTCCGCCTTGGAAGACCAGCTCCCCTCCATGTATACCTGCCTCAGGGCCTATGTCGATGATTTCATCTGCGGCTTTCATGATTTTTTCCTCATGTTCGACCACAATCACTGTGTTGCCAAGGTCCCGCAGGGATTTGAGTACCGAAATAAGGCGGTCAGTATCCCTGGGGTGCAGGCCTATACTGGGCTCATCAAGTATATACATGGAGCCTACCAAGGCACTGCCTAGGGAGGTGGCCAGTTTGATTCTCTGATATTCTCCCCCAGACAGGGTAGAGGTCAGCCGGTTTAAGGTGAGGTAACCCAAGCCTACCTTGTCAATGTATTCGAGACGATTGAGAATTTCTTTCAATAGCCTGTTGGCGGTTTTTTCTTCAGAAGGGCTGAGTTGCAAATGCTCGAAGAAGTCCAACGCCCGCTCAATAGGCATGAGGACAATGTCCGTAATGGAGTGTCCATTGACTTTTACATAGGAGGCATCTTTTCTGAGTCTTGTGCCTTTACAATCAGGGCAGGTGGTTCTGCCTCTGAATCGGGAAAGCATCACCCTGTATTGTATTTTATGTGTTTTTGTCTGAAGGTGGTCAAAAAACTCATTGAGTCCTTTAAAATGACTGTTGCCCGTCCATAATAGCTCTTTATGGGTCTGGTCCAAATCTTCATATGGCCGATGAATGGGGAAGTCAAAATGGATTCCGTTTTTAATAAGCGGAGCCGCCCACTTTTTGGTGGTTTCGCCTCTCCAAGGGGCGATTGCTCCTTCATAAATGGAAAGTGATTTGTCGGGAATGACCAGGTCAGGGTCTATCCCTAAAACAGAACCGAAGCCTTCGCATGTCTTACAGGCCCCATAGGGATTATTAAAGCTAAAAAAATTAACTGAAGGAAGTTCGAATGTCATGTCGTCCAATTCGAATCTGTCGCTGAAGTGCTTGTCGGTCTTGCCGGGAATGACAATGAAGCATTCTCCATGTCCTTCATAAAAAGCGGTCTGCACACTGTCAGCGATCCGGAATTGATTGTCTTCGTCATCTTTTTGGATAACTGCCCTGTCGATCAAGATTTCAATTGAACCCTTTGGGATTTTTTTGTCCGATAAGAGGTCTTCTACAAAATGGGCCTCTCCTTCTATCAAAACCCTTGTGAAGCCTTTTTGAAGTAATACCTCAAGCTCTTTAAGGACATCTCTGCCTTCGGTAATTTGTAAAGGGCAGCTGATCATTACCTTGTCTCCCTCTTCAAAGGTGTGGATATAATCCACCACGTCGGTGACTGTATGGTGCTTTACTTCCTCACCGCTTACAGGGGAGATCGTCCTTCCGATGCGACTGAAAAGCAGTTTTAGGTAATCATAAATTTCTGTAGTGGTGCCCACCGTGGACCTGGGGTTTTTGGTGGTGACTTTTTGCTGAATGGCGATGGCAGGTGAGACGCCCCTGATATATTCCACGTCCGGTTTTTCCATTCTTCCTAGGAATTGTCGGGCGTAAGAGCTTAGACTTTCCACATACATTCTTTGGCCTTCCGCAAACAAGGTGTCAAAGGCCAGCGAGGACTTTCCGGAGCCGGATAGCCCTGTCACCACCACCAGTTTGTTTCTGGGAATGGCCACGCTCAGGTTCTTCAGGTTGTTTACCCGTGCGTTTTTGATGATAATGTATTCTTTAGGGTCTAATTCTTCTAAGGAAGTCGTGTTCAAGGCAGTCGTCTCATTCATAGCTTACAAAGATACCAAGTGAACTTTTGAAATGGTAATTTGTTTAAAGCTGAATTGTGTCTAAAAGTTCCGCAATGCCCCAAAATGCTTATTTGGCCAAGAGGCGTGCTTTGACTTTGAGCTTTTTGATGATTTTGTCCTGGTAAACAATATTGTCCACCGGGAAAAGCTGGTAATCATCCAGTTCCTCTACGGCCATGATTTCAAAGCGCATGTTCAAGGAGTCCGCATAAGCTGCTATTCTAGCCTCAGCATCTCCCAGGGCATGTTGAAAGCCGCGGTTTTGAAGGGTTTTGTTTTGATCTCTAGGAAGATGAAACCCATTACTGTGGATGGATACCGGGATGTTACTTTTGTTTAGAACTTCGCTGATCAATGTTTTGTCAGATTCTTTTCCCAGTACTATCTGATAATTGATACCGTACTTGAAATCATTATCCTGGCTTTTATCATTGTACATGCCTTCTTTGTAGAAGCTTTCATTCTGTTTTTTTACCTGGAAGTTTTTTAGTTCTTCACTGTTCATTAAAGTTTCAAGCCTTTCTTTGTCAACCACGCTTCCATTGAAACTTACGGTCATGCTTGGCTTAAGGAAGGAGTCCAGCATAAGTTCGTCCATGCCGATTACCTCAATGGTTTTTACGGTATTCGAAGAATGTTGTGAGCAGGAGATAATGCATGTGCACAGCAGCGAGTAGAGGATAAGGTTGAGGAGGAAAGTTTTCATAGTCGGTGAAGGGGTGTTGAAAAGTTCTACAGTTTTTGGAATCAAGTAACAATAAGTGAGCCATTTAAAACTGGAAAAAAAGAAAAATGGTGTGTTTTTCAATAAAGGGAGGGAGGTTCAAGAAAGATTGAAAAGAATGACGGTTTTTTGGAATAGAAATTGGGGTTTTATACGGTTATTTTGAGAAAAATTAAAAAAGATGAATATTCTGATTTTTTAATAAAAAATAGATGAATGTTTCGAACGTATGCCCTAATATGCTTTTGGTGGATTAAAAAAATCAGTTAATTCGTTGCTTTGTGTATTCCTAATATATACATTTGGAATTAACATTGTTTGTTTCACCCTAAAGTTTGCAATATGGAATAAACCTCTACGTTATTTAAACGTCAGAATTTATGAGTAAAAGGTTAGGACCTAAAGACAGTGAGCTTATTGCTCAATACAGAAACGGAAGCGAAGCGGCTTTTGAAGTGTTGGTAGACAAGTATAAGTCCCGTGTATATACGACGATTTATATGATAGTGAAAGATCAGGGAGTAGCGGAAGATCTCTTACAGGATGTATTTGTGAAAGTCATCCAAACCCTAAGTTCAGACAGGTATAACGAAGAGGGGAAATTTCAGCCATGGTTAATGCGCATCGCCCATAACCTGGCCATTGATCATTTCAGAAAGATGAAAAGGTATCCGTCTATTGTAATGGAGGACGGATCAAATCTCTTCAATACCTTGAAATTTGCTGATGATAATGTGGAGGACCGAAAGGTCAAAGACGAAACATATGCATTGGTCAGAGATCTGATCAACGAACTGCCCGAATCCCAAAAACAAGTGCTGATCATGCGTCATTATATGGATTTGAGTTTTCAAGAGATCGCTGACCAGACAGGTGTGAGTATCAACACCGCTTTAGGAAGAATGCGGTATGCATTGATTAATATGCGTAAGAAACTGAAACAAATAAATGTAGCCTATGACAAAATATTTTACCCTAAATGAGCAACTGATAAGGTACATCTATCAGGATATGAGTGAAGCAGAAAGCGAGGACTTTGAGAGGGTGTTACACAGGGATGGAGATTTGATGCAGGATTATTTGGACTTTTTAAGCACCATAGATCAGCTCAAAGATGCGGTTTTGGAGCCCTCAGAGAAGGTCGTCAAGGCCATCAAAAGCAAAGCAAAGTTCTCCGGACTTGAAAAAGTCTAAGTAAAACAGTTTAAACAGTTATTGTGATGCCCTTCGACCGGATTCCGGTCGAAGGGCTTTTTATTGGACTGGGCCTATATTTCTCCTATCTTTGAAGCCGGATTATGTAATAGGATTCGTCGTGAGGACTGATTTTAAAGCAGTTTCAGGCCGTAATAGATTTTCTATTGTATATTTCGGGTTGAGGACCTTAAGGAAGTAGAGTATGTTAAAGAAAGAGCGGTATAAAGCATTTGTTGACCATTTTTCCACCCATATGCCTGTGGCCGAGACAGAGCTGAATTATGAAAATCCCTTTCAGCTATTGATTGCCGTGGTGCTTAGTGCACAGTGTACAGACAAGAGAATAAATATCGTGACACCGGCGATTTTCAGGGATTTTCCAACACCAGCCCATCTGGCTGCCTCCAATTTTGACGAGCTTTTTCCTTATATCAAATCAGTTTCTTATCCCAACAATAAAACCAAGCACCTTTTAGGTTTGGGCAAGATGTTGGTGGATGAGTTTGATAGTGAAATCCCCTCCACTGTAAAGGAATTGATCAAGCTGCCTGGGGTAGGGAGAAAGACCGCCAACGTAATCACCTCAGTGGTTTGGAACCAGCCCAATATGGCCGTAGATACCCATGTTTTTAGGGTTTCCAAAAGGCTGGGATTGGTCCCTCAAAATGCCAAGACTCCTTTGGAAGTAGAAAAGCAGCTTATCAAACATATTCCAAAGGAGCATGTCCACATTGCTCATCATTGGTTGATTTTGCATGGGCGCTACGTTTGCCTGGCAAGAAGCCCCAAGTGCAATGAGTGCCAAATAAGCCATTTCTGCAGGTATTTTGAAAAGAACCAGGAAAAAATTCTGGCTGAAAAAGAACTGCTTGCAGGTAACAAAAAGTGATTTATGTGTGGCGTGAACCTGATCCTGAACTTCCCGAATGGAGGTGCCCGTGCGATTGAAAAACTGATGCAGGGCACCCAACACAGAGGACCGGACCACTCCGCATGGTTAGAATTGTCTACTGGTATTTTCTTGGCCGGCAACCGGCTGAAAACCTCGGATCTAGGTGACTGGCCCAACCTGCCTGTCGTCATCGAAGAAGATTGTTTTTTGGCATGGAACGGCGCCTTGTATAATGCGGATGAGTTAAGGAACCAGCTTTTGTCCGAAGGGCTGAGGTTTGAAAGCCGATCGGATACGGAAGTATTGGGAAAGTGGCTTAAAGCAAGGGGGAGAGATGGCATACAGGGAATACAGGGAATGTATGCCCTACTATTTGTAAACGGAGCAAAAGAGGAAATCCTCGTAGCCAGGGACCCATACGGAAAGAAGCCGCTTTATTTCTTCAACCATAATGAAAGCTGGATTTTTTCCTCCGAAGCTAGTGCAATGGTAAATTCCGGCTTGGTGGAAAATAAAATCGACAGCCACCAGTTTTTGCCCTACTATTTCTCGAGGCACTCTTTTCCTGAACATTCTTTTTTTAAAGGGATCAAACAGCTCCTGCCAGGTCAAATTCTGGAACTGGACTGGAATGGGAAGTTGCTGAATGAAACAAAGGCAAGTCATGAAACTGTCGCGTCCAAAGCGTGCAGCAAAGCGCGTTTCAATAGCCTATTGACAGATGCCGTTTTGAGGCATTTCCATGCAGATGTCCCTGTAGGAGTTTTGCTAAGTGGAGGGGCGGACAGTAGTTTACTTTTACATACCTGGGTGAAGGAGACCGGTGTGCCACTTCATACTTTTACCGTTACCTACGAAGGTAAGGGCTTAGGCGAGTTCCAAGATTCCCAGTATGCAAGGGCTTTGGCCAGTCAGTATAACTGTGCCCATCATGAAATCCAGCTAAGCCCGGGGCTTGTACTCGAAAACTGGGCTGAATATATCCGTACATTGGATCAGCCGGTCGGGGACAGTGCCGGTTTTATCAGTTGGATGATAGCTAAGGAAGCCAAAAAACATGTAAAAATCCTCATTAGTGGAGCTGGAGCTGATGAATTGTTTGGTGGATATAACCGCCATGAGGCTTTTAGGTTTTATTTGAAGCACAAAGCGGGCCTTACCAAATGGGGGGTCTTGGTAAGTAAAATGCCAACTATGGGAAGAGGGATCAATAAGTTTCTGGAAGCCATAGAAAATTCCGAAGAAGCCACATTTCTAAATTTCAGCTCTTTACAGGCCGTGCCTTCAGCGGTCCAAGGTAAGTTTTTAGCCTATTACCCAAAAGAAAAGGGGGCATTTAAATCGGCTTTGGCATGGGATAGGGATTATTATTTGATCAATGATATCCTCAAGATCCATGATAATGCACTGATGGTCCATGGTGTGGAAGGAAGGGCGCCCTATTTGGATAAAGCCCTTGTGGAATTAAGTAACTCCATGAGCGAAGAGCAGCACCTGGCACTGAGTTCGAAACAGTGGATACGGGAATTATTGAATGAGGCTGGCTTGTCTAAATATGCCAAAAGGAAAAAGTTGGGCTTTGGCCTGCCCTTGAAGTCATGGCTTACTCATGAGGAGAATTTCAGGAATGTTATTTGTGAAGTAATTAGGGATTTTGAAAAGGAGTGGACGGATCAACTGCCTCAGGAAATGCGTGATTTAGCCATCGCACCGGAGGCAAATTTGAAAAAAAGCTTTCTACAGGTCTGGAACCTGTTTGTGTTGGCCAGTTGGTGTAAAAAGAATCGGAGATGAGGATAGTTTATGTGCATCAATATTTTCTTACCCCTGAAGAAGGCGGGGCAGTGCGTTCCTATCATTTAGCAAAAGGGATGGTGGATGCAGGGATAGATGTAGAAGTCATTACTGCGCATAATAAGCTAGAATATGATTTTAAAATCATCTCAGGAGTCAAAGTTCATTACCTGCCGGTAGCATATGACAATAAGTTTGGATTCATCAAACGTGTTTACGCTTTCATTGATTTTGTTCGCCAAGCAAAGCGTTTACTGCAAAAGATCCACAGGCCGGATCTTTTGTATATCACTTCTACACCTTTGACGACTGGCCTGATTGGTTTATGGGCAAAAAGGAAAATGGCTTTGCCCTATATTTTTGAAGTGAGGGATCTGTGGCCGGAAGCACCTGTACAGGTGGGGGCCATTCGACATTCCATGCTGAAAAAGGCGCTGTATAAGATGGAAAAAAGGATCTATCAGCATGCACTGAAAGTGGTGGCCCTTTCACCAGGAATCAGGAACTATATTTATGAAAAAGTCCCGGAAGCGCATATCAGCCTTATCCCAAATTTTTCTGATGTTGATTTTTTTAAACCGGTCCAAACGAAAGATAAGACCTATCTGGAGACCTTGGGATGGAAGGAAGATCGATTGACCCTTGCTTATGCCGGAGCCATAGGGGATGTCAATGCTCTTGAAGATCTTTTGGAACTGGCAAAAGCCGCCCAAGATAGCGGAAAAGATTGGCAGTTTGGCATTATGGGAAAAGGAAGGAAATTAGCGGCCCTTAAACAGAAAGCAGGAGCACTTAAGCTCAAAAACCTGGCTTTTTTGCCTTTTGGCGATAAAGACGCAGTAAGAAAATTGCTGAGTGTTTCCGATGTGGCGGTCATTTCTTTTGATCAGTTGCCGGTTTTACGGACCAATAGCCCCAACAAGTTTTTTGATGCCTTGGCCATGGGCAAGGCCATTTTGATCAATCATAGAGGCTGGATACATGATTTGGTGATGAGGAATGGATTAGGACTGTATTACGATATCAAAAAGCCCATTTCAACTGTAGGGGAATTAGAAAAACTGGATGAGAATCCGGGAATGTTAAAAGCAATGGGGAAAAGGGCGAGGAACTTGGCTGAAATGCATTTTACCAAAGAAATGGCTTTAGCGCGCTTATTGTATACGCTGGATCCAAAGAAGTATCCCAGACCGGCTATTGACGAGGTTTATATGCTGATTGCATAAAAATCTTTCGGGCATCTTTTTCTGCCATCATTTCAGTCAGGCTGATGCTATTTTTCTCAGCGAAGGCATCCACAATGTTCCAGCCCACCCAACGGCCCACTCTTCCCGGTGCGTCAGGACTGATCGCGTCTGTAAAGGGGGCTTCCCCAGTGTATTTTCTTATTTCAAATGGGTTGGTTTCATATATCGCTTCATTTTCTATCAAATGCGTCCAGATAAAGCTTTCATTGGCATAGCATGCGGCCAGTTCATCCTGATGATAACCAATGATCAGTTCTTCTTTAGTACAGGGCAACATGGCCTTGGTAAAATGGTAAGCTTTGCCATAAAACACCATTTCTGCCAATAGGGTATTGTCCCGCAAATCGGTTTGGTTGTATTTAGAGGATATGGCGGTGATGATCATAGGAACCAGGTGTTCTTCATTGTATCTTTTGGCGATATAATCCGGGATTTCCGGCGGCTGAAAGCGGTGATCATTCGGTAAGAAATAGTCCAGGCTTATGATGATCATGTTTTCATCCAGGTACAGGTCCGAGGTGAATCCACTTACAAAAGTATATACTGCAGGAATGTTGAAGTCCGGGTAATAATATTTGATATGTTTAAAGGCGCTTTCCAGCTCAAGCTCAATTTTCCCAATATCGCTGAAATAGGAACTGGCCTCCTGATAAAGCTCTTGCATTAAAGTGTCCTGCTTGACTTGAAAAAGGGATTCTGCCAAGGCCTCCCGGCTGGGGTACAGTTCTTCCTGAAGGTATTTTTGGGTAAACTGAGGATGGTTTTCAATAAAGAGGGCAATATCTTCCTTGCTGCTCGCCTCGAATAACAAGGGTTCCAGTCTTTCGATCTCTAGATTTACGGGGACATTGATGATCTCCTCACTGGGGACGCAGCTGCTGTTTTCTTTTTTGCATGCACACAAAAAAGGAAAAAAAAGAAGCATTATGCCGAGTTTAATTCTCATGAAGTAACTTTGTCGGACGGTTGGTGATAAGTTTGTTCTACTTTTACTGTAAACTTAAGCATGGCTTTTGCGGTTCTCCAAAAAAAGCGTTTTATAATTCAAAAATTTATGGGATTCCGTCACTACAGCAGTATAACGTTTTATTCAGGAATGTGTTTTCTGGTTGCTTCAGCTTTTTTTATGGCAAGTTGTGGGGAGGAGGAACACTCTCCCAATTTTCAAAGGTTTACTGTGGAGGGCTTTATCGGTCAAGATCCAAATTTCAGTCTTTTGTCCGAAGTTTTGGAGATCACGGGGCTGGGGGATTCTCTACAAAAACAAACTCATTTTACAATAATGGCCCCTACCAACAAAGCTTTTGAGGAAAATGGGATAGGGTCAGTGGAGGATATGACGGTGGAGGAATGGAAAGCACTCCTTCGGTACCATATTATTAGAGGCTCTTTGCCCAGAGACTCTTTATTGAATAAGATACAGTTGACTTTATTGGCAGACTACTTTTTGTTTGCCGTTGAATCGGAAGGCAGGGTGATATTGAATGGGGATGTGGAGGTATTGCTGGAAGATGTAAGCCTTTCAAATGGAAGGGTTTATGGTATAGACGGGGTGTTGGAACCCATGCAGCTTAATCTCCTAACGCTATTGGGCTATAGAGGAGATTCGGTTTTTCTGGAAGGCTTGGTGGCCAGTGGTTTGAGGCAGCTTGTCCAAGAAGGAGAATTTACCCTTTTGGTTCCTAATGACCAGGCATTTGAAGACTATTTTTCAAGCCAAGGATTGACCAAGGAGAATTGGCTGGCATCCAGTGGCCTAGAAACAATGATGCAATACTTTATCCTGGAAGGGCAAAAGGCCTCAGAAGAATTCGAATCGGGTAAGGTACAAGTAGTATCCGGTGATTCTCTTTTTGTAAGCACTGATCAAGAAGATGTCATTTGGCTAAATGGCCAGGCTCAACTAAGCCAAAAGGATATTTTTGGGGGCAATGGGCTCATACATGAGGTGGATATGGTATATGTCAAACCTGAAAAATCCTTGGCCAACATCATTTCTGATGTGGGAAGCAACAAGGACTACGCAGAATTTGAAGCAGCGGTGATCTTTGCAGGACTTCTGGACGAGCTGGAAGGAAATGCCCGTGGCCCATTTACGGTTTTTGCTCCCAGTAACCAGGCTTTTGCTGATTGGTACGATCAACTGGGCGTTGCGGGATACTTTGAAGTGGAGGAAACGATGCTTAGAGAAACCCTTCAGTACCATATTGGAATGGGGAGAGTTTTTACCCAGGACTTTGCCGGACAATCCCTAAGGACGCGTATGGGAGGTAGGGAGCTCATTTTGGAGGCTGGCGGCACTACCGTAAATGGAGTGGCGATAAGCGAAGATTACCGAAATCAGCATGCTACCAATGGTGTGCTTCATGGAATTTCATCAGTACTGACTCCCTAGTGCTTCAGAAATGGATGGAGCTTAATTAAGCCGTAAAAGGTGCAGTCAATAAAATCGTAAGGAATAAGACTTGATGAATTGGAAATTTAAATGGGAGATCGGTAAGGCCTATGCAAGGTTTTTGACCAGAGAGAAAATTCTTAACTACTGCCTACTTTGTCTTTCTTTCTATTGGTCCCGCCTTGTAAAAAAGCCCATGATGAGGGGACTCCCTACGGCCATGTCCATAGAACCTACCACTGGCTGTAACCTCCGTTGCCCAGAATGTCCCTCCGGACTGAGGAGTTTTTCCAGGCCTACTGGAATGTTGGAGAAAGCCACTTACGAAAAGATCATTCAGGAATGTGCCGGTCATCTGACCTATCTCCATTTATACTTCCAGGGAGAACCTTTTTTACATCCGAATTTTTTGGAGTTGGTAAAATATGCCGATCAACACAAAATATTCACCGCTACCTCTACCAATGCCCATTTTTTAAATCAAAAGACTGTTCCCAAGATTTTGAAGTCAGGTTTAAAGCAATTGATCGTGTCCGTAGATGGGGCGTCACAAGCGGTGTATGAGAACTATAGGATAGGTGGAAATTTGGATCGGGTAAAGTCCGGTATCCGGTTACTGATAGAGGAAAGAGGACGCAGAAACCAGTCTTATCCCCAAGTAATTTTTCAGTTTTTGGTGACGGGCAAAAATGAACACGAAATGGCCGATATACAAGAAATGGCCAGTGAGCTCAAGGTAGATGAACTACAGTTTAAAACCGCACAAATCTATGATTATCGAAACGGTTCCGAATTGATCCCTCAAAATCTCAAGTTTTCACGGTACGTTCCGGAAGGGAATGGAAGGTGGAAATTGAAAAAAAGAATAGAAAATAGGTGCTGGAGGATGTGGCAGGGGGCCGTAGTGACCTGGGATGGCAAGATGGTACCCTGTTGTTTTGACAAAGATGCCAGTCATGTGATGGGGGATCTCAATCTCTCCAAGCTGACTCAAATTTGGTTTAGCGATGCCTATCGGACTTTTAGGCATCAACTGCTCAGAGACAGGACGCAGATTGAAATTTGTAAAAACTGTAGTGAATAGGACCGGTTTTTGTTGTTCCGCCCAACGGCTGATAAAATGCTCCTAGCTAATGGGTAAGTTATTGGCGATTCATGGGATTGGGTTTGGGTTTTTAGTCTCTCGCAGCGGTTCCTCCAATTCTTTGTTAGGAATGGTCCTCAATCCCTCGGAATAATTATCTTTACGGTGGTTTTTAGTTTAGGTACCAAAGACACATCAGAACATGGCTATTATCACTTCTTTGTGAGTGATGTGGCGAAGCTGTGTCTGCCTCGCACAACAATGGAAAGAATATAAGGTAATGATAAAACTTTTGAAGTCAGCTTTGCCCGTTATAATTATGGGGCTGGTGATGTTTTTTAGTATCTGTGATCAATCAGTGGCTCAAACGGTTCCTGATGTTTCGACTATCAAGGTAGATGAACTTTCGGATGAGCAGCTGAGGACTCTTTTAGAGCGGGCATCAAGTTCTGGGATCAGTAAGGCAGACTTGCTGGAAATGGCCAGAGCCAGAGGGATGTCAGATGTAGAGGTGGAAAAGTTAAAGGAGAGGATCCAAAATCTTGAAGGTTCTTCCACAACAATGAAAAGCAGCGCAACGGCATCCAAAAGGGAGCCTAGGATGCAGACCGACCTCAATGAGATTTTGGATGGAGTATTGACCAATCAAAGTAATCTGGAAGAGCATGAAGCCCTGAAGCCTTATTTTGGGCTTGATCTTTTTTATCAAAAGGAGCGCAAGCTTACTTTCGAACCCAGTTTGAGTTTGGCTACCCCAAAAAGCTATGTATTGGGGCCCGGGGATTTGGTTTATGTGGATGTGTACGGAGTCTCCGAAAATTATTATGAGTCGACTGTCACTCCAGAGGGAAAACTGATATTGGACAATATAGGTCCAATCAGTGTCTCGGGGCTTTCCATTGCTGAAGCAAGCAGGGTGATCAAAAACCGTCTTTCCCAGTTCTATACCGAAATGTCCGGCCCAAGCCCGAGTACTTTTATGGAGGTTTCATTGGGTAATATCAGGAGTATAAAAGTACATATGGTGGGAGAGCTACGCTTGCCCGGTACTTTTACGCTGAGCGCCTTTAGCACGGTTTTCAATGCCTTGTATGCAGCAGGCGGCCCCAATGTAAACGGTACCATGCGAAACATTAAAGTTTTTAGGGACAATAAGCAGGTTGCCACGGTGGATGCTTATGACTTATTGGTACATGGTAAAGCGAATATGGGATTTCAGCTGCAGGATCAGGATGTGGTTTTGGTGGAACCTTATCAAGCAAGGGTGAAGTTGGAAGGTGCTGTTAAGCGGCCGCTGATTTTTGAAGTAAAAGAAGGGGAAACATTTGAAGACGTGTTGGGATATGCCGGTGGATTTACCGATGATGCTTTTAAAGATAAGGTCAGTGTAACGCGATACACAGAAAAGGAAAAGGCGGTTTCTGATGTTTATGCGGGTCAGTATGGGATATTTACTTTAAAAGGAGGGGATCAATACAAGATTGGAAGGGTTTTAAACAGATTTAAGAACCGTGTACAAGTCAAAGGAGCTGTTTTTAGGGAAGGGAACTATGCGCTTACAGAAGGGCTGACTTTATCACAGTTGATTGAAAAAGCCGAGGGATTGAAGGGGGATGCTTACCTACAAAGGGCAAGTATCGTTCGTAGTCATGAAGACCTGTCCACTTCCGTGATCCAAGTAAATTTACAGGAGGTGATTTCAGGAGCAACTGACTATGCGTTGGTTGCCGACGATATTGTAAGAATAGCCTCTATTTATGATTTAAAGGATGAGTATTACCTCAAGGTTTCAGGAGAGGTCAGAGATCCTGGCATTTATCCTTATTCTGCGGGAATGACGGTGGAAGACCTTATTTTGAGGGCAGGAGGTTTTAGGGAGTCAGCATCGATCCATGATATAGAAATTGCCAGAAGGCTAACAGATAAGAGGGCTGGGGAGACCGTGGAACTTATACCGGTTGATTTAAATGGTGGATTGGGTATTGATGAGAATTCAGAGGAGTTAGCTCCATTTGACCATGTGATCATCCGCCGCAAGCCTAATTTTTCGATGGATAGAATGGTGAAAGTGGAAGGACAGGTCAATGCTCCTGGGGATTTTGCTTTAAAAGGAGCAGAGGAGCGTATTTCGAATGTGATCAGTCGTGCAGGAGGACTTACGGATTATGCTTATCCCAAGGGGGCGACATTGATCAGAAGGACAGAATATTACAACACTGATTCTGAGCAGATCAGAAGGGCTAAAAATATGCAGCAACTTTTGGATCGTCTGGAAGTGGAAGGAGAAGATCCATCAGAATCACAGCTCAACCAAAAGAGCCGGCTGAATCTCGACAAAGAGCTGGGAGTGAAAGAATCGTCCAAAAATGATGTGGTTACCAAAACCAGAAAGGAAACCTTAGAAAATATCAGTGAGGGAGAGGGTACCCAGACGGAAATCAGGATAAAAGAGACAGAAGCCATTGCCATTGATCTGGAAACCATCATGAAGCAACCCGGTTCAAAATATGACCTGATACTGGAAGAAGGGGATATTATCAGTGTTCCCAAACAGTTGGAAACGGTTAGGCTAAGGGGGGATGTGATTTATCCTACCACCGTGAGGCACGAAAAAAACCGTTCGATGAAATACTATATAGACCGGGCCGGGGGCTTCGATAATAGGGCCAAGAGAAGAAGGGCCTATGTGGTATATGCCAATGGCGAGGTGGCCAGAACCAAAAGCTTTCTGTTCTTAAAATCTTTCCCAAAAGTAGAGCCGGGGTCTGAGGTAATTGTACCTTCAAAAGGTCCCAGGGCACCGATCAGGTTGGGAGAAGTAGTTGGATTAACCTCAGGGCTGGCCACTTTGGTGTTGGTGATTACACAAATCAATAACGGGAACTAATGGCAGACCATAAACATATACTCGATGATAAGATTACTTTTAGGGAGCTTATTCTGAGGGGAGAGGGATGGATCAAGTATTTTAAAAGTAAATGGCGGTTTTTACTGATAGTGGTGTTGGTAGGTGCGGCATTGGGGCTTAGCGCTTCATGGCTGAAAAAACCAAAGTACACTGCAGAAACCACCTTTGTACTAGAGGAGTCAGATGGTAGAGGCATGGGCGGCTTATCAGGCTTGGCCAGTTTAGCCGGGATCAATCTGGGGTCCCTTGGCAGCAGCAGCGGATTGTTTCAGGGGGATAATATCATGGAGCTTTACCGGTCAGACAATATGCTGATTAAAACGCTGCTCAGTCCCTTTGAAGGAGAGACGCTTTTGGTGGAACGATATGTCGATTTTCATAAACTGGATAAGAAATGGGCAGATAAGGTCGATTTCTCCCAGCTGGATTTTAGCTTGGGCCGGGAAGATTTTTCTGTTCAGCAGGACAGTGTAATGAAGGAGCTGGCTAAGGGGATAAGAAATAAGGAACTTTCCGTGAACAAGCCCGACAGGAAATTGAGCATCATAAAAGTAGCCTTGACCTCAAAGGATGAAAGTTTTGCAAAAGTTTATAATGAAAGGTTGGTAGAAAATGTCAATGCATTTTATTATGAAACCAAAACCAAAAAAACAGCTGAAAATTTAGCCATATTGCAGCACCAAGCAGACAGTGTAAGAGCAGTACTGGATGAAAGTCTTGCTGAATATGCAGGGATACAAGATGACCGGCCAAATCCAAACCCACTCATGCAAAGAGCTTCAGTGGAAGCCAAAAGCAAGCAAGTGGATATTCAAGTGGCCAGTAGTGCCTATTCAGAGATTGCCAAAAATCTTGAGATCGCCAAAATCAACCACCGCAACAGTTCCCCTTTGATCCAGATAATCGACAAGCCCCGATTCCCGCTTACCGAGACAAAGCTCAAATGGTATGTGGGGATTTTTATGGGGGGGATGGCAGCTTTTATCCTGGCCGTACTGTACCTCTATGTTTCCAGACTTTATCAGACCAATATTAAGGAATAGCATTGAAAAAAGTGGCCAGGGATACATGGATAGAAATCTTTCTTTGTCCAATCCTTACAAAGCTATCTGTACATTCGCGGGCGAACAACTAAGGCGAAGAATTCTCATTAAAACATGATCGACAAACTCCTGTCTGTATCTTTTTTTCAGCTAATCAGGCATAAATCTGTTCAGAATTTTATTTTTTTACTTTTCATCCAATCATCCAATATCATCATCTCTTTAATGGTCATGCCACTGTTGATCCGGTCCATTGGAGTGGATCAGTTTGGTTTGGTCAGCCTGGCAATTTCCGTCATTCTAATAGCCAATGTTTTTGTGGGATTCGGGTACAACCTAAGTGGCCCGCGTGAGGTAGCCCTGAACCAAAAGAACAGGGAAGCGCTGTCTGCAATCTGGTCCAATGTGGTTTCCAGCAAACTGGTATTGGCCACCCTGGCTACGGTATTTTTGTTAGTGGCAGTTTTAGGGTTCGACCTTTTTCCAGAATATCAGGTCATCCTGATTTATTCCTTGCTGATGCTGTTTTCTGAGGCCACACTACCTGTTTGGTTTTTTCAGGGCCTGGAAAAGATGCGCTTGGTTTCGGTAGCTAATATCTTCAGCAAACTTCTCTACTTGTTTGGTATTGTACTTTTTATCCACGCCCCTGAAGATGCCAAGTGGGTGAATTTCTTTTTTGGAGGGGCGGCATTGAGTGTCAATCTATCCGTATTGGCCTATATCCATCATGCCCTAAAAATCCCATTTTATTTTCTCGGGATCAAAAAGGTGCTTCAGTCTTGGAAAGGCAATGTTTATCTCTTTTTGTCCAATTTGGCCGGCCATATTTCTGTCAGTGGAGGAATGGTCATTTTGAGTTTCTTTGCCAGTGCCAACATTTTAGGGATGTACAGCCTGGCTGAGCGGGTTGCCATGGTTTTACGAATGATCCCTTCCATGACAATCGGGGCGATATTCCCCAATGCAAGTAAGCTTTTTGAGCAAGATAAAAATTCGTTCTTCCGCTTTCTGCTTAAGGTATATAAATTGATTTTATTTGGAGCAGTGATCATTACGGTGGTAATTATCTCCATAGCTCCTTTCATTATCAAAGTGCTCTCCAAGGCAGAAATGTCAGAGTCGGTCGCATTTCTAAGGATATTGGCTTTCGTGCCCTTAATGGCCACCTTAAACATTGCCAATATGATCATGATTTTGGTGACGGAACAAAAAAAGGTCCTGTTCAACAGTTCTTGGATATTTTGTTTGTATATGCTGCCTGTGGCGATTGGACTGACCTCATGGCTGGGAGGAGAAGGATTGGCCTATGCATTGGTTTCCACAGAATTGGTTATTTTTATCACCTGTTCAGCCCTGATCAAAAAAAATACACCAGAATTATTTAATGGATTCTATGCAAGATTGCTTGGTCGCCATCATCATTCTTAATTGGAATGGTTATGCGCACACTCGGAAGTGCCTGAATTCATTGAAAGTAGCCCGTTCAACTGCCTCTTTTCAGGTGATTTTGGTAGATAATGCCTCGGAAGACGGTTCTCTGGATAAACTGAAGCAGGAATTCAAACATCCTGTTTTCATAGCCAATGATCAGAATTTGGGTTTTACCGGTGGGAATAACGTGGGAATGCGGTATGCACTTCAGGAAGGCTTTGAATATATCATGTTGCTGAACAATGACACAGAAGTCGCTCCTGATTTTTTGGTTCATTTGCTCAACACTTTTGAACAAAGCCCAACTATAGGGGCTGTCCAGCCGCTAATGTACTATATGCATGACAAAGCAAAAGTTTGGAATGCCGGAGGTAAATGGAAAAAATGGAGAGGAGACTCTTTGGCCATTAAGCACAAGATGGATGGTGAGTTGTCCTATTTTACAGATTGGATTACAGGCTGTTGTATGCTTGTTAGGGCGGAAGTCATAAAAAAAGTAGGTTTGCTGAATGACCACTATTTCGCCTATTTCGAGGACGTGGATTGGTCATTGAGGATGAAATCTATTGGATATCAGTTGGCTGTGGTGCCTTCATCTGTAATTTATCATGAGGCGGGAGCCTCATCAAAGTCTACGAATAAGGGCAAGGAAGGAACGATTAGTCCAAATGTGCACTATCTGGCCACGAGAAATCAGCTTTTTCAGTTGCGAAATCATGTCCATATGCCCTATGCAGTAAGTGCATGGCTGTATCAGTTGGGTAAATTTATGCTGTACTCTTTTTATTTCCTTGTTCGTAACAGAAGAGAAAAGCTTGCCGCTCTCTTGAGGGGGGTAGTGGACGGGGTTCGTCTAAATAGTTAATAGGTAGATAATTTCCGAAAGCTTTCGTTCGGATAGTTGAAATAAAAAATGAAATCATTTGTAGAGTTATTGAGGTGCCCTAAAACGGGGGATGAGTTAGTGGAGAGTGAAGGAAAGCTAGTTTCAGTAAGTGGAAATGAGTATCCGATCGTGAATAAGGTCCCGGTTCTTATCCATGACGAAAAGAGTATTTTCAAGCAGGCTCAGTTCCTAAATAAAGAAGTAACATTTTTTTCAAATAATAAACTTAAGAATTTTGTTCTTAGTCTGATCCCCTCATTGAGCATTAATTATGCGGGAAAAAGGAACTTTAAAACCTTGTCTCAACTACTGAAAAAGAAGAAAAATCCAGTGGTTTTGACCATTGGAGGCAGTATAGAGGGGAAAGGTTCCAAAGAATTTTATAAGAACAAGGAGTTTATATTTGTGGACACAGACGTCACCATTGGCCCAAAGACGAAGCTGGTATGTGATGGACATGATTTACCGTTTGCCACGGGCTCTGTGGATGCAGTAGTGGTCCAAGCGGTTTTGGAGCATGTGTTGGATCCGGTAAGGTGCGTGGAGGAGATTCACCGGGTGCTCAAAGAGGATGGGATTGTCTATTCAGAAATACCGTTTATGCAACAGGTTCATGGAAAGGCATTTGACTTTACCCGGTTTTCTTTTCTTGGGCAGCGGAGGCTTTTCAGAAGCTTTGAAGAACTGGAAATGGGCCCCACGGCAGGTCCCGGAACATCCTTGTCCTGGGCAATTGTGTATTTTTTTATGGGCTTCTCCAATAATTTCTATGTCCGTGCTTTATTGAGACTGATCAGTACTTATTTGTTTTTTTGGGTTAAGTATCTGGATTATCTCACTAAAAACAAGGCAAGCGCCTTGGATGGTGCTTCAGGCATTTATTTTATGGGACGGAAGGGGAGTAAAGTCCTTTCGGATGACGATCTGGTGAAACGCTATCGGGGAGGGTTTAAGACTTATTTTGCCTAGGTTCAAGGAGCATAATCATTAAAAATAATCCTGTATAGTGCTTTTTTTGTTGGTGATTATAGGGGTTGCATTGTTATTGGGCATAACTGTGCAAAAGATTGTCTTTGAAGGCAAATGGGAATGGGTGATTTATTTTGCATGCTTCTACTTTCCTTTTTATACCACTGTACTGAGTATCGTCTGGCAGGCCACACATTTGATGTGGTTAATTACCCTATTTAAGTTTCTAAAGGAATTTGTCGTATTGATAGCTTTTGTCTCTTTCCTGTTTTATGAAAGAGACATTTTCAATTATCCCTTGAGGATAAACCTGACGGATAGGTTATTGATACTGTTTTTGTCTCTTGGCTTGTGTTTTTTATTCTTACCTATTGGAGCAGCCACATTTGTCGATAAGGCCACTTATTTAAAAAATATTTTCCTCCTTGCAGCATTTTACTTTTTTGGGAGGAATAGTCGATTAAAAGAGGAGGAGATTTCCCTTTTGTTCAAAGGAATAATGGTGATCGCAATTATTTCATTTGGCGTAAATTTAGTGGAGTCGGCCATAGATACCCATTTCCAATCCTTTTCCGGTTATTCTGCATTCAATCTAGCGGTTTATAATTTTGAGCCTACAGGTCACTATAACTTGACGTGGACATTTGAAACCCAAACAGGAGCCAAGAGGTTTGCCTCTTTCTTTTCGGACCCTTTGGAATTGGCTGCCTCCAGTTTGATGGCGTTTTCGGCAGGACTTGTTTGGTATTTGACAAGCAAAAGAAAGGAAGCGAACATTTATTTGTTGGTGATGATTGCGGCTTCCGGCGGGGTGCTATTTAGCAGTTCTAGGGCGTCTTTTACTGCATTCTTTATCATGTTGTTTTTTATCGCCTTTATTTTTAGGCTGTATGGTCTTTTCAAAATCGGCATATTCATCGTATTCAGCTTTATAGCCTATGTTCTCCTCTTTGCGGAGAAGGAGTTTTACTATTTTATTTACGATACCATTACCTTTCAAAATGCCTCCAGTGTAGGCCATATAGTGGAGTGGTTGGTCGCAGTTGATTCAATTATTCAACACCCAGAGGGGATAGGGCTGGCCATGAGTGGCAATACGGCAAGCGTTTCTGATGAGATGCGGGTAGGAGGGGAAAACCAGTATTTGATTTTTGGAGTGCAGATGGGGGTATTGGGAATGGCCCTGTATATAATCTTGTTGGCCGCAAGCATAACTATTGCTTTGAAAACCTTTCGTCAAGTAGAAAATGTAATGGCCGCAAGAGTGGCTTTTGTTGCTTGTACGGTTAAATTTGGCTTATTGCTTCCTCTCTTTACTTCCAATGCCGAAAACTTTCTGTATGTGGCACTCCTGTCGTGGTGGATGGTGGGGTACAGCATCAAGTCTTATCATGAAGTTAAATTGAATCAGCAAGTTTCTTTGACAGATGGATAGGATAAAGTATAAAGTGGCGGTAGATACCAGGGATCTGAATTTGGCAAAGACGGGGATAAGAACCGTTTTGGAAGAAATCTTGAGGGGACTGAGAGATGATGCAACATTTGAGGTAATTGAAATAGGTCCAAAACCATTTTCTCCACCCAGGTCCAAAATCCAAAAGGTGATGGAACATCTCAGGTTTTTTTGGTGGAAAGAGGTGCAGTTGCCTTTAAGGGTCAAAAAACTAGCATGTGACCTGCTGATTTGCAATGATTATGTCGTTCCCTATTTTATGCCCAAGGGGGTAAAAGCATATCCTGTTTTTCATGGTTGTAATATATGGGAACTTCCAGAACATTATAATAAGTATTGGCGCTGGATGTTTACCTGTATGGCTGTGCCTGCAGCGCGGAAAGCAGCCGCTATTTTTACCGTGTCAAAGTTTTCTAAGGGAAGACTCAAAGCGCTTTTTGATTTTGATAGGGACAAAATCAAAGTCATTCCCCTTGGGCCAAAACGGGCTTTATTAGAACCTAAGAAACTTGTTGGTTTAAGCAGGTTTGGCCTTCACGAAGGAGAGGAATACCTGCTTCATGTAGGGGTGATGGAGAAGCGAAAAAACCTGGTCCGGCTTATTGAAGCCTTTTCACAGCTCCCCCAAAAGCATTTAAAGCTGGTTCTGGTTGGACAAAGGGGACCAAAATTGTTTTTGGACGACTATGATAGGGTCGTAGAGAAAATAGCCTTCCACAAGCTGCAGAACAGGGTGGTCCTTACAGGACATGTCAGTGATGAAGAGTTGTTCACGCTTTATTCAAAAGCAAAGGCTTATGTTTTTCCCTCACTTTACGAAGGCTTTGGCATTCCGGTGATTGAGGCATATCATTACGGCTTGCCTATTGCAGCTTCCAATAGGGGTGCCCTGCCAGAGGTAGTAGGTCAAGGAGGACTGATTTTTGATCCGGAGGATGTCTCCGATATGGCCAGCAAGATGGAGAAGCTATTAAATTTGGGGACTGTAGAAATGGAAGAATTTCGAGGAAAGCAGAAAGAAATGTTGGAAAGATACCGCTGGGAAAAAACAGTGGAAACTATAAAGCAGCATGTGGCTGCTGACTAAACTAATGACCAAAGCTGAATGATATCATTACTGTTTAAGCTTATAAAAGTAAATCCAGAAAACCGATTTGGTGAAGGGTGGACAAATAAGGATATTTTTGTTTCTCTATGTATGGTGGCTCCTAAGCTACTAAGAGGGCTTTGGGTAAAGCTATTTTTGAAATCCTCCAAAGGGATGCTCTTGGTAGGGAAGAGGGCGAAGATATTCAATAAATCCTATATCGTAGCTGGTAAAAATTGCATTTTTGAGGATGGATGTGAGATCAATGGGCTGTCAAAGCAGGGAATTCACCTTGGTGAGAATGTTACCATAGGCAGGTATGCAATGATCCGCCCCACCAACAATTACGGAGGGCCACTCGGAGAAGGCTTAAAGGTGGGGGATAATTCTAGTATTGGTCATCTGAGCTACATAGGCTGTTCCGGGTATATTGAAATCGGAAACAATGTCATGATGTCCCCCAGAGTGAGTATCTATTCCGAAAATCATAATTTTGAGCATACAGATCTTCCAATGAAAGACCAAGGTGTCACCAGAAGCTTTGTACGGATTGAAGATGATTGTTGGATTGCTTCCAACTCGATCATCCTGGCAGGGGTCACCATAGGGAAAGGTGCAGTAATTGCGGCAGGAAGCGTAGTAACTAAGGATGTGGCCCCTTATTCCATCGTAGGGGGCAATCCGGCAAAACTTATAAAATTTAGAGATGGCTCTAAAAATACTCTTCCAAAATAGAGGGACAGTTAGCTAATCTTAAGAATGAACCAAGAAACAATTTTAGTATTACACAGTTCGACGGATCTCTACGGGGCCAGTAGAAGTTTGATTCGATCTGTTGTAGGGATGAAAAGAGAAGGCATAAGGCCCATTGTAATCCTTTCTTCTGAAGGCACTTTGGCGGAGGCTATCAGGGCGGAAAATATCGAAGTGCTGATCATTAGATTGGGAGTGATAAGAAGGAAGTACTTTAATTTGTTTGGCCTGGCAAATAGATTAAAGTACATGAGTGGAGCTGCAAAAGCACTAAAGGAATTGGTGAGAGAGCACCATGTAAAAGTCATCTACACGAATACCACTGCTGTTTGGGTAGGGGCATGGGTTGCCAAAAGGATGGGCTTAAAACATATATGGCACGTTAGGGAAATCATAGAACACCCCGGATGGTTTAAGAAATTCATCCAGCTGCTACTTCAGAAAACAGGTGATCTGGTCTTATGTGTGTCAAAAGCAACAGCAAATAATTATTCTTCAGGGGTTGATAAAGACAAATTACGGGTCGTTTACAACGGCATCGATTATCATCCATTTGTTAAGGCCAACTATGATCTAAAAAAGGAAATCGGTCTTTCGGAAGACAGCATCCTGATTGGCATGATCGCCCGGGTGCATTTTTGGAAGGGGCAAACTTATTTTTTGGATGTAGCGAAAGAATTGGCCGATAGATATAAACATGTCCATTTCGTAATGGTGGGGGATGCATTTGACGGTTATGAATATTTATATGATGAGATCAAGGAAAAGATCAAAGCCAATGGTTTGGAGGGGAAGGTAACAGATTTGGGTTTCAGGACTGATATTTCCAATATCATGAGTGGCCTGGATATTTTTATGCTTCCTTCGATTCTTCCCGATCCGCTGCCCACTACTGTATTGGAAGCAATGGCTGCGGGAAAGCCTGTGGTGGCCACTGCCCATGGAGGAGCCACTGAGATGGTTATAGAAAAGAAAACAGGGTACCTGGTTCCTTGGGATGACGCTGGGAAAGCTGCCCGGGCTTTTGATGAACTTATTAAGGAACCGGAGCTCAGGGTCAATCTGGGAAAGGCTGGTCAGGAAAGGGTTATTGCACAATTTTCCATAGATGCTTATATCAAGAATATGGGGGAGGTGTTTAAGGCGGTCTTGAGGAGAAAGCCTTGAGCCTTAGAAAAGGTCAGGCCGATGACTTTGTATCGTTAAACCTTGCTTTTTAGCTCACAGATGAAGAAATCGGCAGCCCTGATCTTGTCGGGACAAGCTGCAGCAACAACTAAATGATCCCAAATTCCTATTGGCCGGTTTCTCAACAACAATCAAACAATTTTGCAATCTTTCAATTCCAAAATGCCGAATAAACCACTTCATATAGCCATTTTTGGAGCCAAGGGCTATCCTTACGTTTATGGGGGCTATGACACCATGATAAAAGAACTGTGTGAGCGACTGGTGAGAAGAGATATTAAAGTGACGGTATACTGCCACAGGGCTTTGTTTAAGGAAAGGCCAAAACAGGTAAATGGCATTGACCTGGTGTATACACCTGCAATAGAGTCCAAGTCCCTGACCCAGTTGACGCATTCCTTCTTTTCCATGATCCATGCCTGTTTTTCCAGTGCGGACGTGATATTTGTCGTCAATAGCGGAAATGGACCTTTTGGCTTGATATCAAAAATCTTCAGGAAGCCTACAGCCATCAATGTGGATGGCCTTGAGTGGTTACGGCCCAAGTGGAAAGGCCTTGGAGCCAAGTATTTCTTTTGGGCGTCCAAAATGGCCACCAAGTTTTATGACCGGATTATCAATGATTCGGACGAAATGCAGAAAGTTTATTTGGAGCTTTTTGATGCCCCTTCCACTGTAATTGCCTATGGATCCAATCCAGGCCTACATGTTGATAGCAGCCTGATCAAAAAGTGGGGCTTGGAGAAGGAAGACTATTATCTCATTGTTGGCCGCTTGGTTCCTGATAATAATGCAGATCTGATAATTGAAGGTTTTACCAAATCTAAGACGAAGAGGAAATTAGTAGTGGTAGGTGATGTCCCCTACAGGGATGCTTTTGCAGAAAAATTAAAGAATATCCCGGATGATCGACTGATATTCACGGGATATGTTAGGGATCAGCAGGAACTGGCCGCCCTGTACCGCAACTGCTATGCTTACTTTCATGGACATGAATATGGAGGGACCAATCCTGCCATGCTCAAAGCACTAGGCTATGACTGTGCCATATTGGCCTTGGATACACGGTTCAACCAGGAAATGCTTCAGAAAGGAAAGTTTGGTTGGTATTTTGATAAAACACAGAAGGCCGTCAAGGAAATAGTAGAAAAAGCAGAGAAGTCTCCTGAAGAACTACGGCAGCTGAGAGAGACGTCAGCTCAAGGGCTGACCCAAAAATATGATTGGGATCATGTTACCGATCAATACATTGAAGTATTCAAAGACTTGGCCAAGAGATAATACACTTGGCACAATTCAGAAAAAAAGGTGGTTTAAGGAGTCTAGATTGAACTAGTTTATGGAGCACTAGTTGTGCTGATTTTTCATCTTTCCTTCACCGCATCACATTTCCCACATCCACAGTTCAGCGAGCTGGATTTTTTAGGTTTTAGGTATTGATAAGCCTTCCAGCCGATAATTCCCATAAATAGTCCCCAAACGATAATTTCTTGCCACATAATAATTGTGTCTAAAGTTAAAGGTCCTTGGCCTAATAGTATTTTCTAATTAAACTGAATAAATAAGCATTCAGTTTCCTCCATCCAATTTTAGGTTTTGATATGATCCGCTCAACTTAAAAACTGGTATACCACCCAAGCGGATACATAAGCAAGCGCCGTCATATAGACGGTTTGGATCAAGGGCCATTTCCAGCCTTTGGTCTCCCTGTAAACTACGGCCAAGGTGCTCATACACTGCATGGCAAAGGCATAGAATACGATAAGAGAAAAGGCAGTGGCCAGATTAAAAACTTTTTCACCTGTTTGAGGATTGGTCTCCCCCTCCAGTTTTTCCTTAATGGTCAGTTCATCCTCTACATCACTTCCCACACTATAAAGGGTAGCCATGGTGGAGACAAACACCTCTCGGGCAGCAAATGATGTGATCAAAGCGATGCCAATTTTCCAGTCATATCCTAAGGGCCTGATGGCCGGCTCAATGAATTTTCCAGCGATTCCAATGTAGGAAGACTCCAGCTCTGCCGAGGCTACTTCATTTTCATATTGGTCAATCACTTCCTGATTGGCATCAGAAGCGGGAGCTTCAATGGCCGCAATGGCTTCTTCCCTCACACCTGAAGGACCGTATGAAGCAAGCACCCATAAAACAATAGAGATGGCCAGAATAACTTTACCTGCCTCCAGGACAAAGGTTTTTGACTTGGAGTACATGGTGATCAGTACGTCCTTCCATCTTGGAAGACGGTACATGGGCATCTCTACCATCAGGTAACTTCTTTCCTTGAAGTGGAGCACCATTTTCAATATCCATGAGGTAAGTAGAACGGCAAATACCCCTAGTAGGTACATGCCCAATAAGGCAATTGCCTGTAGGTTAAAAGGGCCAACATAGTCTTCTGGCACAGCGATGCCGATCAGGATGACATACACAGGAAGCCTGGCCGAGCAACTCATCAAAGGGGTTACCATGATGGTGATCAGCCGATCTTTCCAGTTGCCGATATTTCGTGTAGCCATGATCCCCGGAATGGCACAGGCAATGCCTGATATCAAAGGGACCACGCTTTTGCCGTTTAGCCCAAAGGGTCTCATGATCCGATCCATCAGGAAAACCACCCTTGACATGTATCCTGTATCTTCCAGAATACCAAGAAAAGCAAACAAAAGGGCTATTTGGGGGATAAAGATCACTACCCCACCGATGCCTGGAATGATCCCCTCGGTAATCAGGTCAGTAAGAACTCCGCTAGGTAAAAGAGTGGCCATTGACCCACTTAAACTGGCAAAGAAACCGTCGATCAAGTCCATAGGGACTGCCGACCAGGCAAACACTGCCTGGAAGATGACCAGCAGTATGCCCAGAAAAATCCCATAGCCTCCAATTTTATGTAGGAAAACCCGGTCAAGTTGATCCGTCAGCCTTTTTCTGGTTAAATCCGTCTTTTCAACAGATGTTTCTAGCACCTGCTGGATTGCTGAATACCTGCTTTGGGTTTCTTTAAGCTGAGTGGTCTTAATATCAAATTGAGAAGTTTTGATTTCGTTATGAAGCCACTGACCATCCTCATGAGATAAGGTGGGCTCTTTTTCGTGAAAGCGTATAAGTTGGTAGGCCTGGTAAGTGTTTTCCAGTGAGAACCGGGCCTGGATGCGCTCTGACAGGTCATTGGGTAATAACTCAGCGGTGTCGATAAAGGAAACAGGTTTTTCAAACATCTGCTGACCGATAAGTTCAGTGATACCAGAAATCCCCTCATTGCTCCTTGCATTGGTCTGTATAACGGGAACCCCTAAGGCTTTGTAAAGAGCATGGGTTTTTACCTTTATGCCCTGCTCCTCTGCGGTATCGGACATGTTTAGGACGATGGCCATAGGCAAGCCCAAGTCCATGATCTGCGTGATGAGAAATAGTCCTCTTTCCATGCTGGACATGTCCACAACCGCCAGCACAAAATCAGGGCGGTTTTCTTTGTCCAGTCCATTCAGTACACGGTGGACAATGACCTCATCCTCCGAATTAGGGTAAATGCTATAAGTACCAGGAAGGTCAATTACAGTAGCCTCCTGGCCCTGAATCTTGATATTAGCGTAGCGTTTATCCACTGTCACGCCCGGGTAATTGCCGACTTTTTGGCGAAGACCCGTAAGACGGTTGAATATGGTGGTTTTTCCTACATTGGGATTTCCAATCAGGGCCACGGTGTAGGTAGATTGCTTCGGAGGGGTAAGTACTTCTGGCATAAAAGAATTAATTTTCTAAGGTCACTTCAATGAGCTGAGCCTCTGATTTTCGAAGAGCAATGACGGTATTGCCTAGTTTGAAGGCAAGGGGATCTTTCAGTGGGGCATGTTGCATTAGTGCAATTTTCTTTCCGGGAAGGAATCCCATCTCCATAAGGTGTAAGGTGAGTTCACTCGGCAAAATTCGATTGATGGTTGCCGATTCCCCTTTTTTTATTTGATCCGCCGTCCTCATATTGGTGAAATTAGATTAAATCTAAATTGTTGCAAAATTAACGGAAAAAGATCAGAATCCGTTCTGTTTTCAGCGAAATCTTGTGCTTTTTGATGAGCGGTAACTCGTAATAGGGCTCAGATAGCTAAGAATTTACAGATCTCCTTCTCTAAAGATCATTTTCGACGTTTCACATGTTTTGTTGTCTCTGTATCCAAGAAACTTTTAAAAAGTAATGTGAATATCCGCAATTGTGCATATAAAAAATACTTTCAAGAAGGTGTCCACGAATCCGCCATCACGGACAAGTTTACATCATCTGTCCCGTCGAATGACCGGAGATTTATCTGGTGCTAGACAGGTTAGCAGCTATTAATATTTAGTAGATTCAAAATAACTCAGTGGTCATTATAATTTACGGGTTTTGCTTTATCGATCGTTTAGGTAATGATGGGGGGAATGGACAGATTGGTTATTTGATCGGCACTTCTTTGGACCACACTGTATTGGTACAAAGGGTGAAATTTTTGCAGAACAGTGTTTGGGGAGACTCTATCACTGTTGGAAAAAGGATGGTTTTTCGATGTATGTAGGGATTAAGTGGCTTTCCCTGACCATAGTAAAGAAAATGAAATGTTTAACAGATATTTAATGATGGTTAGAAAAGAATTTTTTATAATTTTACAACACCTTTGTGAAAATAAGGAAATTATTTAATGAGGTCTTAGCAATTTTTAAAACGAAAAGAATTGGTATTTAAATTGCTGTATCATGGCAAAAACTTCAGGGCAGTAACAAATTTTTATGGCAAGACGGTTTTACAAATACTTTCCATGGCTATTTCTTCTTGGTGATGTTTTGATAATCGCGTTTTCGCTATTATTAACTCAGTGGATTGTAGGTAGGTATGTTGAGATAAAGGATATCAATTCAGTCATTTATGCAGCTTACATGCTGATTTGGTTGTTGTTGGCTACTTTTAGAAAGGACTATAAGGTAGGTCGGACCACTGATTACCTTTTTACCATTCAAAAATTGTTCGGTTCGCTGCTGTGGTTCTTTTTTATTATAGCGGTATTGTGGATAGCATTTCAAACCTACCATTTAAGTAGGGCCTTCCTATTGGTGAATGCCATGATCATGATGGCAACGATGGTTTTTTACCGTGTAGGGGTTCATATAGTCCTGAAACAATATCGTTCCCGCGGGGGAAATTATAGGAATGCAGTGATCATTGGGAAAGGCGGAACCAGTTTTAAGCTGGCCAAGGTTTTTCAGACCCGAAGGGATTTTGGGATAAATTTTCTGGGATATTACGATGATATTAGTGATTGCTTGGAAACACGTGGAAATCTTGATGATTTCTTCAGGGAGGCACAAGGAATGGATCTGGATTTGATTTATATCAATGAGCGACTTGACCTTAGGACGATGAAAAAGATTGTCAATTTTGCCGATGAGCATTATATAAAGGTCAAGGTGATTCCCGGTGGCAATCTCCAGATGGAAAAGAACCTGTCCTTCTCCAAATACGGAGAGTTCTTTGTGATCAATGTCAATGCGATTCCTTTGGATAATTTAATCAACAGGACGCTGAAGCGGACTTTTGACATCCTTTTCTCTATCATTGTTACTGTTTTGGTATTGAGCTGGATGATCCCCTTAGTGGGTTTGCTCATCAGGCTGGAATCAAAAGGACCTATATTTTTTATTCAACTGAGAAATGGTGAAAACAACAGGGTTTTCAAATGTCTGAAGTTTCGGTCGATGACTCCGAATGACTATGCAGATACCCACCAGGCCATTAAAAATGATCCCAGGGTAACCCGGATAGGAAGGTTTTTGCGGAGTACATCCTTGGATGAAATGCCCCAATTTTTGAACGTACTTATTGGGGATATGTCGATTGTTGGCCCAAGACCCCATACGGTTCCAATGAATGAAACATTTAAAACACAGATTGAAAAATACAATGCACGCCATAAGATCAAACCTGGCATAACGGGTTTGGCTCAGGTGAAAGGCTATAGAGGTGAAATCATCAAGCCCTATCAGATAAGGTCGAGAGTAAGGTTGGACTACTTCTATATCCAAAACTGGAGCATGTGGATGGATGTGGAGATCGTGGTGAAGACCATCCGAGAACTGGGCTTTAATAGAGATAATGTTTACTGATATGACGGCGAAAGCATCGCAGACATGTCGGCTATGTGGTAATGTGGAGGGGAATGACGTCTTTCCTGTGAGGGAAATGATGTTTGGAAATCAAGCCGAGTTTGATTATCTGCAATGTGGAAAGTGTAAAACCCTTCAAATCGTAACTATCCCTGATGATTTATCGGTGTATTATCCGAAGGATTATTATTCTTTAGAAGCAATAAACAAGTCTCCGTACTGGAAAAGGCTAATAAAGACTTTTAGATATGCCCTCTTTCGAAAGACAAAGCTTGATGTTTTTAAGCATTACCATTATGGTGAGTGGCTGAAAGAGTTGAATTTGCCGCTTTCCAGTAAAATTGCAGATGTTGGCTGCGGGAATGGGCAACTGTTGTATGAATTTTATGCTTCTGGGTACCGTGATCTGGTAGGTATTGATCCTTTTATAGATGCCGATACGAAAGTTAACGACAGCCTGCTTCTCTTAAAGAAATCACTATTTGAAATTGATCAAAAGTTTGATTGCATTATGATGCATCATTCCTTTGAGCATATGGAAAGACCAAAGGACATTATTCAAAAGGCGGGAGACCTGTTGAAAAGCGGCGGGAAGCTGTTGGTGAGAATTCCTTTGGCAAATAAAGCAGCTTGGAAGGAGTACGGAGTTAATTGGGTCCAGTTGGATGCGCCCAGGCATTTTTATCTCCATACCGAAGAATCCCTCATTGGGATGGCAGAATCAGCCGGCTTCGTTTTGAGCAAGACCGTCTATGATAGCAACTCCTTTCAGTTTTGGGGGAGTGAGTTATGCAAGATTGGCGTGCCTCTAAAGGAGGCAGAATTGGAGAAACATTTTTCCGAAAAGAAATTAGGTGAATTTACAAAAAGGTCCCTCGATCTGAATGCCGAGGGACAAGGAGACCAGGCCTGTTTTTATTTTAGAAAGGCTTAAACATTCAACAAAGCTTCCAAGAATCCCATGTTTTCGCCCTTCTTTTTGATGACCAACATCGGAATCTTGTCATTATGCTGGACCAGTTTTTCGGCGACGCTTCCCAGAAGGATGGCGGCCGAATTAGTCCTGCCCCTACTGCCTATTACCACCACATCAGAAGAGTGTTTTACTGCTGCCTCAAGGATATAATCGGCATTGCTTTTGTCATCTTTCAGGATAAAGTCGCAAGGGTACTTTTCGATTTTATGTTCCTCTACCAACTGGTTAAAAGCCTTTTTTGCATTTTCTAGCATTATCTCGGCAAATTCCTCATAAGACTTGCCGGTCTTATGGTAGCCCATAGGAACTTCATAGATGTGGACATATCTTATGGAGGCATCCTTTTTATCTTTGATAAATCTCTCCACTTTTTCAAGTACCATTCCGGTGTGGGGCGAAAAATCAATGGGGACAATGAATTTTTTCAAGGGGTTGGAAGCCATGTCTTCCGTAATAAAGAGGACGGAAGAGGGGGCTTTTTGAGCGATTCTCTTGGCCAGTGCGCCGCTTCCTTCCAATTCGTTTTTTCTCCCCATTACAATGAAGTCCACATTTTTGATTTTTGACCATCTTAGCAGCAAATCCGTTGGGTTGCCCTCTTCGGCTGAAATTTCAATTTCTACTTCATCAGGAAGTTGCAGGCTTTCTACCTTCTTTTTGATTTCTTGTTCTATGCTTTCATCTACTGGGGCCAGTAAATTAGGGTAAGTGCTTGTGATATCTTCCGGCAGGGCCAGATTTTCCGCCACGTGGATGAAATATATTTTGCTAAGGTTTAAAAGTTGGATGATCTTGGGAGTATTCTCTATAATTACCTGGTCCATTTTGCTGAGATCCAGGCCAATCAGGGCAGTGTTGTGATTTTTCATAAATAAACTAGCGGTTTTCTACCAATTTAACCGATACTTGGGAGCTACAAAAGCAATTTCGGAAAATTGTCCTTCAACCACTTTGTTAATGTTAGATTAGGGGCATAGCTTTGTCTATATTTATCTTAAAGTCGCATCAGGGAGAAGGACCTGTCTTTGGAAGATCTATTGTAGATCATCAACCGATGGGAGTGCCCAAATGTCCACAAAAAGCTTGGTTAGGTGTAGGAAACTTGCCAAGCATGATGCTAAACAGTCTGTATTATGCCTACATCCCTCCAAAAATATTTTTTGGCCATTGTTCCCGAAGCAGGAATCCAAGAAGAGGCCAAGGCCATAAAGGAAGCCGTTAAGGAGAAGTATAATGCGAAACATGCCTTGAAATCGCCTGCCCATGTGACCTTGAAAATGCCCTTTGTGTGGAACGAATATAAGGAAGAAAAGCTGGAAGGTTTGTTGCGTACTTTTTTTGATCGGCAAAAATCCTTTCCGATAGAATTTAAAGGGATAGGAAGGTTTGGCAGAAGGATCATGTATGCACGGGTCAGTCACGGCCCAGAGCTTCCGTTGATGCAGGAGGAGCTAAATCAGTATTGCAGAAGGGAACTGAAACTCAACGAAGAGCTGAGTGATAAAGCTTACACGCCGCACATGACTTTGGTCTATAGTGATCTAAAAAAGCGGTTTTTTGATGAATGCTGGAGCATGGTCAAGGAAAAAGGCTTTTATGGAAAGATGGAGGTAAAAAAAGTGGCCCTTCTGAAGAAAATCGATTACCGTTGGCAGGTTTGGATGATTTTTGAGCTGCCCCAGCAGGAATAAAAAAAAGGGAGTGATGAAACTCCCTTTTTTAATGTATAAGCTGTGATTAGTGTTTCACAGTGATTTTCTCTTTTACTCTTGCAGCTTTTCCTTGACGGCCTCTTAGGTAGTACAATCTTGCTCTTCTCACTTTACCAGCTCTAAGCAGTTCGATTTTCTCGATGCTTGGGCTTAGGATAGGGAAGATTCTTTCTACACCGATACCGCTAGAGATTTTTCTTACAGTGAAAGTCTCACCGTTAGAGTTGATGTTTTTTCTCTGAATTACGGTACCTTGGAACTGCTGGACACGCTCTTTGTTACCTTCTTTGATTCGTACGTGAACGTTGATGGTGTCCCCTGACTTGAAAGAAGGGAAGTTAGATCTTACATCTTTATATTCCTCTTCTACAATTTTAAGTAGTTCGCTCATATCTTTATGATTTATGTGCTTGTCGCAAATTCGAATTGCAAAGGTATGCAATTATCTTTTTTATTCAATTAATTATCAATTATTTACCTTTATCGCCACCTTCGAAATCCTTCCCTTTCAAGAGGTCAGGCCTTCGCTCTTTGGTACGGCGAACCGATTCTTCAAACCTCCAGTTGGCGATCTTTTCATTATGTCCTGAAAGCAATATTTCGGGCACTTTCATACCTTCATATTCCGCAGGCCGTGTATAGATCGGCGGGGCTAGCAATCCGTCCTGAAAGGAGTCTGTAAGGGCCGAAGTCTCGTCATTGAGCACTCCGGGGATGAGCCGGATCACGGCATCGGCCAGTACGGCTGCTGCCAGTTCTCCTCCGGAAAGGACAAAATCCCCAATGCTGATTTCCTTGGTGATGTATTTTTGCCTAATCCTTTCATCCACTCCCTTGTAATGGCCGCAAAGTACCATCAGGTTTCCTTTTAAGGACAGGGAATTGGCCATCTGCTGATCGAGTGTTTTTCCATCGGGACTCATGTAGATGATCTCATCGTATTCCCTTTCGCTTTTCAGTGCTTCGATGCACTTGGCTATGGGTTCGACCATCATGACCATGCCGGCACCGCCGCCAAAAGCGTAGTCATCGACCTGCTTTTGTTTGCCGCTGGCATATTCCCTGAGATTGTGAACGCGGACCTTGGCCAATCCTTTTTCCTCAGCTCTTTTGAGTATAGAGTGTGAAAAAGGGCCTTCCAAAAGTCCAGGTACAACGGTGATTATATCGATCTGCATGGACTATTCCTCTAAATAGATTTCAAGTAAGCCTTCCGGCAAACGGCAGAAAACTTTTTTTGCTGCCTTGTCCACCTTGAGAATGATGTCGTCCTGGATAGGGACCAGCACTTCTTTCCCTTGGTGTTCCAACCCGATCAAATACTGGGTTTGAAGGTCATATATTACCTGCACATTTCCTATTACTCCTCGGGACTCATCTTCTATTTCGAAGCCTACCAGTTCGTGATAATAGTATTGGTCATCATCAAGCTCAGGAAGGTCTTTGAGCGGAAGATACAGTACAGAGCCTACTAGGGTCTCTGCTGCACTCTTGTCATCGTAGCCTTCAAACTTGGCAAGTACCCTGCCATTGGGCTGCGAAACAAAATGCTCAAGAAAGTAAGGGGCAAGCCTGTTGTTTTTATCCAGAAAGACATGCTCAATGTCTTCGTATTCCTCCGGATAATCTACATCAAGTACGGCCGTTACTTCTCCTTGGAGTCCATGAACCTTAGCAATGTAACCTATTTGGAAACAATTTTCCTTGTTCATGGAAAAATGCGTAATTAACCTTGAGTTTCTTCTTCGCTAGATTCAGAAGCTTCTCCTTCAGCTGGAGCCTCCTCGGAAGCAGCAGCTTCTTCAGCAGCGGCAGCAGCCTTGGCTTCTTCTTCTCTTTTCTTGATTGCATCAAGACGCGCTTCGTTCTTAGCCGTCTCAGCTTCAAGAGATTTCTTACGGGCGTCTTCCTTCGCTTTAGCGATCTGGTCTTTCTTGCCGGAAATAGCAGATTCTTTTTGCTCTAACCAAGCTTCAAATTTCTTGTCAGCTTCTTCTTGAGAGATAGCACCTTTCAATACACCGATCTGAAGGTGTTTCTTAAGCAATACTCCTCGGTAAGAAAGCATGGCTTTTACCGTGTCTGTAGGTTGGGCACCGTTCAACAACCACTGTAGAGCGCGCTCATTGTTGATGTTGATAGAAGCAGGGTCAGTGTTCGGGTTATAAGATCCGATTTTCTCGATAAAGCGTCCATCACGTGGAGCTCTTGCATCAGCTACAACTACATCGTAGATGGCTTGTCTTTTTCTACCTCTACGTGCTAATCTGATTTTTACTGCCATAGTATATTGATATTTAGTTAATTGATGGATCACGTCCATCGTAAATTTGGACTGCAAAGATAGCGGATTTATCTTTAAAAGAACAAGTTAGGCTGTGAATATTTGTGGATTAAGGAAAATATGTTTTAAATTGCGGCACAATTCAGGAAAGCAAAAAGTCCTTACCACAGCGAATAGCTTGGATTGTATAAATTGGCCTCGTAGTTTTTACCTCCCGGAAGGGAGGCAATGGATAGAATACCTGCCTGACGGAAGGCAGGGAAGTTTCCTAAAACTGTGATGGTTATGTATACAGTTTATGCAATTAAAAGTTTGGTTGATGGAAGGGTGTATGTTGGGTTTACCAGTGATCTTAGAAGGAGATTGCTACAGCATAATTCAGGAAAAACGAAATCTACAAAAGGTTACCGGCCTTGGGAGTTGATTTATAGTGAGGAGGCAGAAACAAGCGTAATCGCTCGAGAAAGGGAAAAGTACTGGAAATCTGGAATTGGAAAGGAAAAATTAAAATCTTTGTAAAATACATGGCCTCGTAGTTCAATGGATAGAATAGAAGTTTCCTAAACTTTAGATACAGGTTCGAT
>NZ_BAAHAP010000054.1:0-38583 GCF_054777495.1 Echinicola sediminis
TTAATAGGGATTTTTAACGTCAATTATTTTATAAAAAGTCTATTTCGAATACTTGCAAATTCGAAATTTGAATTGTTTCTTTGTGACATCCTTTACTTTTTAAAAGTACAAGGATTTATACAGAAGAGGTGAGAGACAGGCTCATTGACCCTCTGGCAACCTGGAAAATCCAAGGTGCCAATTCCTGCCAAATGTGAATATCCTCATTTGGAAATATAAATTCTTAACAAATGAATTTTATAAAAAGGATAAGCAAAACACGCCAAACACAAACTTCGATCAACTTCTTTTTAATGTATCCCTTTATGGAGGACATGTATATACTTCAACCCATGGCATTTTAAGCCAAGGTATATTTATTATTTCAATTGACTCAATTTAAAATTTTCTAACTCAATTAACCGTCATAACTATGGCACAAGCATATCATTTCGACACTTTACAGTTACATGCCGGTCAGGAACCGGATCCAACCACCAAATCCAGAGCCGTTCCCATTTACCAGACATCTTCTTATGTTTTTGATTCTGCCGAGCACGGAGCCAACCTTTTTGGTCTGAAAGAATTTGGGAACATCTATACCAGGATCATGAATCCTACCACGGATGTTTTTGAAAAAAGAATTGCCGCATTGGAAGGTGGGGTTGCCGCATTGGCCACTTCATCAGGACAGGCCGCACAGTTTATCGCTTTAAACAATATCATACAGGCGGGAGAAAATTTTGTCTCCTCCCCTTTCCTTTATGGAGGTACTTATAACCAGTTCAAAGTGGCATTTAAGCGCGTGGGCATCGATGCCCGCTTTGCCAAAAGCGACAAAGCCGAAGATCTGGAAGCAAAAATAGATGACAAAACCAAAGCCATCTATGTAGAAACCATCGGAAATCCTGAATTCAACATCCCGGACTTTGAAAGCATCGCAGCCTTGGCCCAAAAGCATGACCTTCCCTTGGTAGTGGACAACACCTTTGGCGCGGGAGGTTTCTTGTTCAGGCCCATAGCACATGGCGCTAACATCGTGGTACAGTCAGCCACCAAGTGGATCGGCGGCCATGGCACCTCCATAGGAGGAGTAATAGTAGATGCAGGAAACTACAATTGGGGCAATGGAAAATTCCCTCAATTCTCAGAACCTTCTGAAGGCTATCATGGATTGAATTTCTGGGAGACTTTCGGAGAAAACAATCCCCTGGGACTGCCCAACATTGCCTTTGCCATTCGTGCAAGAGTAGAAGGCTTGAGAGACTTTGGCCCTGCCCTTAGCCCCTTCAACGCTTTCCAGCTTATTCAAGGCCTGGAGACCCTTTCACTTCGGGTACAGCGAACAGTGGACAATGCCTTGGCCATTGCCAAATGGCTGGAAAACCACCCCAAAGTACAAAAGGTAAATTATCCGGGACTGGAAAGTAACCCTTATCATACGCTGGCCCAGAAATACCTGACCAATGGCTTCGGCGGTGTATTGAGTTTTGAACTGAAGGGAGACAAAGAAACTGCCAGTGCCTTTATCAACAACCTTAGCCTGATTTCCCATCTGGCCAACGTGGGGGATGCCAAAACCCTGATCATTCAGCCCTCGGCAACCACACACCAACAGCTCAATGACGAAGAACAGCTGGCGGCGGGAGTTACCCCTACCTTGCTGCGTCTGTCCTTGGGCATCGAACATATAGACGATATCAAAGGCGACATTGAGGCGGCCTTTGAAAAAATAAAGTAAAAAATGAACTTACAATCACCGTATCTGATTACCGATATGAGCCAAGAAGTTTTCCACTGTGAGGAAGAATTGAAGTTGGATTCCGGAGAAGCCCTTCCCCGCTTTCAATTGAGCTATACCACGCAAGGCCATCTTACCCCCAAGAAAGACAATGTCATCTGGGTGGTGCATGCCCTGACCGGGGATGCCAATGTGCAAAGCTGGTGGAGCGGAGTAGTTGGGGAGGACAAATTCTTTGACCCCACCAAATACTTTATTGTATGTGCGAACCTCTTGGGGTCCTGCTATGGATCCACCCAACCCTTGAGTGAAAACCCGCAAACCGGCATACCCTACTATTACGATTTCCCTAACCTTTCCACCAGGGACATCGCCGCGGCTTTTGACCGACTGCGTGAACACTTGGGAATCGAGCAAATAGATACGGTGATTGGTAGTTCTTTAGGTGGGCAAGTGGCACTGGAATGGGCCTATTCCCTTCAGGAAAAGGTGAAGAATGCCATCATCATCGCCTCCAATGCAAAGACTTCCCCATGGACCATCGGCTTCAACGAAGCCCAGCGGATGTCCATTGAGTCTGACAGCACATGGGGACAAAACTCCCCTGATGCGGGCAAAAAGGGACTGGAAGCCGCCCGTGCTATTGGCATGCTAAGCTACCGGCACCAGGACATCTTTCAGGCCAGCCAAGGCGAAACCGAAGAAAAAACCGACAATTTCAAAGTCAGCTCTTACCTAAGGTACCAGGGCCAAAAACTGGCCAACCGTTTCAATGCCCTTTCCTATTGGGTGCTTACCAAGGCCATGGACAGCCATGATGTAGGCAGAAACCGCGGCGGCACGGCCAAAGCCCTTTCTGAAATCAAAGCCAAAGTGCTGACCATAGGAATCAACACCGACTTGCTTTTCACCAAGGAAGAATCCCAATTCATCAGTAAAAATGTGCCCAAAGGCACTTATCGGGAGATTTCTTCCATTTATGGACACGATGCCTTTTTGGTGGAAAATGAGCAACTAAACTATATTTTAAAATCTTTTTATCTGGAAAATAATGGCTAAACAGATTGGATTATTTGGCTTCGGGGTAGTCGGTCAGGGCTATTATGAAATCGCCCAAAAACATCAAAAAGAGCTCTTGCCTTCGACCATAGTCGTTCAGAACAAAAACAAGGAGCGAGATTATGCCCTGCCATTTTCTTACGACCCCAAGGACATCCTGGAAGGGCCTGCAGAGTTGGGAATAGAGCTGATTTCAGATCCAAATGAAGCCTTTCTGTATGTAAAGACTTTACTGAAAAAAGGTAAAACGGTCATCTCTGCCAATAAGAAGATGATCGCAGCACACCTCCCTGAATTGCTCCAACTGGAAAAAGAGCATGGCGGGAGCCTACTCTACGAAGCCTCGGCTGCTGCTGGAATCCCAGTGATCACCACCTTGGACACGCATTTTGAGGGTGACCGGATCAATGCGCTTGAAGGCATACTGAACGGTTCATCCAACTACATTCTTACGCGGCTTTTTGAGGACGGACTGAGCTTTCAAGATGCTTTGGCTTTGGCCCAGAAAAACGGCTTTGCGGAAGCTGATCCTACCTTGGACATCAATGGCAGTGATGTGAGCAGCAAGCTGACCATTTTGATCCTCCATGCTTTTGGCCAATATATTAAAGAAGACAGTATTGCCACTTTAGGTATTCAGCATATAAGGAAAGAAGATGTGGAGCTGGCCAATGCTTTTGGGCTGAAAATCAAGCTGCTTGCCAAAGCCCAGCAAGGCCCTTCAGGCGTGGAAGCTTATATCCTGCCTACCCTGGTCTGCCAGCAAAACGCCTTGTATAGGGTAGAAAATGAATACAATGCCCTGAAAGTACTCTCCGACAATCTCGGGGAGCAGTTTTATAAAGGTAAGGGGGCTGGAAGCCATCCTACTGGAGCCTCGGTTTATGCGGATTTGTGCAAAGCAGCTAAAGGATATTCCTACAGCTACGATAAGCTAGAAGGCCAAATCCCTGCCGTTGCCCATCCTGAAAAAGGCAGCATAGAGGTAATTATCAGGAGCAAAAACCTGGACGCGCTCAAAAAGTTGGCCCCTGAAGCTACGGAAAGCTTTGTGGGTGAAAATCACTGGGCCATTGCCCGATTGTCCACGGACAGTTTGATCCAAAACCAGGACTTGATTGGCCAGCACAAAATTTCCATCATTGCTATCAACGGGGCAGTGGCATTGGAAAGCTTGCAGGAAAAACTGAAAGGAGCGGTGAGCTCCGCAGTCAACTAATCATTTCAGAACGTGTGTAAATCCCTTGTTTTGGTTAACTTAAAGCATGGAATTTACACAGATTAAAGAAACCTGCCTTTACATCAACGATTTGGATAAGGCGGAAAAATTTTACCACGACAACCTGGATATGCCGGTAATTTCCCGCGAGGAAGGCCGGCATATCTTTTTCAGATGTGGCAGCGCTGTTTTACTTTGTTTTATTCCGGAGGCCACCAAAAACGAAAAAGTACTCCCTCCCCATTATGCCTCTGGGAAACAACACATTGCTTTTGAAGTGGCCGCTGCTGATTACGCTGCTTCCCGGCAGAAGCTTATAGACCGAGGAATACACATCACCCATGAACAGCCCTGGAAAGATGGCCTGATGAGCTGCTATTTTGAAGATCCCTTTGGCCACGTTCTGGAAATAGTTCCCAAAGGAATCTGGGAGTAAATCCGGGTCAAACATTAATTCTGGTTTTCCCACAGAGAACGTAGGGCTCACAGAGAAAGAGCCTCAGTTCTATGAAACAGCCTTTATTCTGAATACCACCTTACTCCCAAAAATCCGCATTTTGAATGTCCGCTTCTTTGGCTTTAAATACCGGATCCTTACCGGCTTTTAGCTGCTTTTGGTAATCCTTCAGTACCTTCAGTGCGGGTTTTCTCAAGAGTAAAATAGCGATCACGTTTAACCAGGCCATCACCCCTACTCCGATATCCCCCATCATCCAGGCTACCTCCGCCGCACGGACAGTTCCATAAAAAGTCGTCACCAGGATCAACAGCCTTAGCCCCCACAATGACCAGGCCCTGTGCTTGTTTCGGTTGAGGTAACTCAGGTTGGTCTCCGCTATGTAGTAATAAGCCATAATGGTGGTAAAGGCAAAAAACAACAGCGATATGGCTATGAACCCACGTCCAAGATTAGGAAAATGCGTTGCCACGGCATATTGGGTATATTCCGGGCCGATTTCTACTCCCGGCAGATTTCCTACAATAAAGCCTCCCGCCGGATCTATGATGTTATATTGGCCGGTAAAGAGGATCATCAGTGCCGTGGCTGTACAGACAAACAGGGTGTCCACATAGACCGAAAAGGCCTGCACCAGACCCTGCTTGGCAGGATGGCTCACCTCTGCCGCAGCCGCCGCATGGGGGGCGGTTCCCTGACCAGCCTCGTTGGAATAAATGCCCCGCTTTACTCCCCAGGCTATGGCCATTCCAAATACCCCGCTGAAAGCGGCTTCCATATTAAAGGCGGACTTGATGATCAGTGACAGAATACTCGGAACTGCTGAAATGTTCATCAGGATAATGACAATGGCCATCAGGATATAAGCTGCCGCCATAAAAGGCACCACTATTTCCGCTACCTTGCTTATCCGCTTCACCCCTCCTATGATGATCAGTCCAAGGAAAACCGTCACCCCAATACCGGTGTATTCCACAGGAACGTCAAAAGCATTCTGCATACTTAGGGCAATACTATTACTCTGCACCCCGGGCATAAACAATGCCGTACTCAAAATGGTGGCAAAGGCGAAAAGCAGCGCATACCATTTTATCCCCAAGCCCTTTTCGATATAATAGGCCGGACCGCCACGGTATTCCCCCTCATTTACCTCTTTATAAAGTTGTCCCAGAGTAGACTCTACAAAAGCCGATGAAGCACCGAGGAAGGCGATGACCCACATCCAAAAAACGGCTCCTGGCCCGCCCATGGCAATGGCTGTGGCCACTCCGGCAATATTGCCCGTGCCTACTCTTCCCGAAATGGCTATGGCAAAGGCCTGAAATGAAGAAACTCCCTGATCGGAAGATTTTCCTTTAAACAGCAGCCTGACCATTTCTTTTAAATACCTGACCTGCAAAAATCCGGTCACTACCGAAAAGTAAACCCCTGTTGCTAAACACAATACAATCAGGGCATTGCTCCAAACCACCGCGTTGATGGCCTCTATGATCTCTTTCATTTGGGTAAATTCTATGTTTTTGCTTCAATCAAAACTTTTACGCACAGCTTGTCTGCTGCGGAAACCCCAAATAAAAGAAAAATTTATCAGAAATTTCAAAATAATATTTCACCAACCCCGATTTTTCCATTAATGGAAAACACCTTGTCCAGGGCAATGTCTAAAAAGCTTTGCCGTTATTTTTAGACGGTTTTGCATTTTAGCCAATAAGATTGGTTTAATACAGATACCTGATTAATTTTGGAGGAATTCATGACGATATGAGCAAATCTTCGAGGAAAAAGAAACGGCTAGGAAGTTTTAAGTTTATGAGTGTGCTCTTCAGCACCACCCTTTCCCTGTTTATCGTAGGGCTCTTTGGGGTCATTGTCATTCAGGCAAAAACCCTCACTTCCATCATCCGCGAAAATATCGAAATCCAGATTTTTCTCAACAAAAACCTGTCGGATTCCGACATGGCAAAAATCGGAAAAACCCTGGAGGCCAAACCTTATCTTCTGGTCAAGGAAGAGGGGGCACAAGTTACCTTTATTTCCCAGGATGAAGCTGCAGAATCATTTTTGGAGGATACAGGGGAAGATTTCAAAGCCTTTTTGGATGACAATCCCCTGCGGGACAGTTATGTGATTTCTGTAAAAGAAGAATTCCAGACTTCCGAGGAAATGGGCAAAATAGTCGCCGAACTGGAAGACATCAACGGGGTGTTTGAAGTCACCTATATGAACGATCTGGTGGAGTCCATCAATCAAAACCTTCTCAAGGTAAGTATCGTGCTGGGTGCATTTATCCTTATCCTGGTCGTCACCGTGATCATCCTGATCAATAACACCATCCGTCTTGCCCTGTTTTCCCAACGCTTCCTTATCAGGAGTATGCAACTGGTCGGCGCCACAAGGGGATTTATCAGAAGGCCTTTCCTGAACAGATCCTTTCTTTTCGGGGCTTTGGCGGGCATTTTAGCCTCTGGATTATTACTAGCCCTGATCGAATATACCAAAGCCAATATCGACGGCTTTGCCCTGCTCCAAAACAATGAAATGTTAATGATCCTCTTTGGGGGATTGGTGGCTTTGGGAGCAATCTTATCGTTTTTCAGCACCCTTAGGGCTGTCAACAAATACTTAAACATGTCCTTGGACGAACTTTATTAATATGGATCAAAACAACCTGCCTTTTTCAAAAAAAAATTACATCCTGATGTTAATTGGCATAGCCATTATCGTTGTGGGATTTATCATCATCGGACTGGACAGTGAACCTCACGGCTTTGGGTTTATGGGACTTACCTTAGGACCGATCATTACGCTTTTCGGCTTTGTTTTCGAATTTTACGCCATTTTTCACAAATCGGAAAAATAAACTATGACCATCATCGAAGCCATTATCCTTGGCATTATTCAGGGGCTTACTGAATTTTTGCCGGTATCCAGTAGTGGGCATATTGAGCTGGGGGCCTTTTTGCTGGGGGTTGAAGCAGGAGACAACCTGCTTTTTACCGTAGTAGTCCATGCCGCCACGGCACTGAGTACCATTATCGTCTTTAGAAAAGACCTGATGAGAATAATCCTGGACCTGGTTAAATTCCAATGGAACGGAGGAACCAAGTTCGCGGCCAAAATCCTGGTATCCATGATCCCCATCGGTATTGTCGGAGTATTGTTCGAAGAACAGCTGGAAGCCCTCTTTGGAGGAAAGATCGTATTGGTAGGTTCCATGCTGCTGGTGACGGCAGCACTGCTGGCCTTCTCTCATTTTGCGGCCAAGCGCGATGGCATCGTTACCTTTCCGAAGGCCATTATCATCGGTATAGCCCAGACCATTGCCATATTGCCGGGGATGAGTCGGTCGGGCTCTACCATTGCCACGGCTTTGCTGATAGGAGTAGAAAAGGAAAAAGCCACCAGATTTTCCTTTTTGATGGTGCTTATCCCCATACTAGGGGCATCGGGCATCAAGCTTCTCAAATACATCAAAGACCCCAGTATCGCCGAAGGCATTTCTGCCGTAAGTCTTACTGCGGGATTTATCGCTGCATTCCTTGCAGGACTGGCAGCTTGTATCTGGATGATCAACATTGTCAAAAGAGGAAAACTCTTTTACTTTGCTATTTATTGTGCCATTGTGGGCAGCATCGCTGTGCTGGGCGGATTATTAATGTAAAATGAACCAACAAGAACCTTACGGAGAAGTATTCCTGATCAACAAACCCTATCGCTGGACCTCCTTTGATGTGGTCAAAAAAATCAGGAATGCCTTGAAAATAAAAAAAGTAGGCCATGCGGGGACTTTGGACCCCTTGGCAACGGGACTGCTGATCATTTGTGCGGGAAAAAAAACCAAAAGCATCAATGATTTTATGGGGCAGGAAAAGGAATATACCGGAACTTTCGTTCTCGGAAAAACCACCGCCTCATTTGATCTGGAGCAAGAAGTGGAGGAAGTAGCTGATCCCTCCCACTTTACCCTTGCCGATGTGGAAGCGGCCTGTGCCCAGCTCACAGGAGAAATCATGCAGGTCCCCCCTAGCCACTCGGCCATCAAAAAAGATGGAAAGCGGGTGTACGAATCGGCCAGAAAGGGTATTGATGTAAAGCTGGAACCCCGGCCGGTCACGGTATCTACATTCGAAATCACACGGTTCGAACTTCCTGAAATAGACTTTAGAATCGTCTGTTCCAAAGGAACCTATATCCGCAGCCTGGCTCGGGATCTGGGCGAACTCCTGCAAGTGGGAGCCTATATGTCGGCACTTTGCAGGACAAGGATAGGTGATTCACTGCTCTCTGATGCGGTGGATGTCCTTGAACTTGTCGAAAAAATCAAAGCGGAAAAAGCCAATAAGGAATGAAAATTTACGAAGGACTAGACCATTTCGAACCGGTAAAAAACACCGTGGTGACCAGTGGCACCTTCGACGGGGTCCATCTCGGACACAAAAAGATCCTGGCCAGAATCCGCGATATTGCCCAACAGATGCAGGGAGAAACGGTACTGATCACCTTTTGGCCCCATCCACGTCTGGTACTGCATCCCGAAGAGCATAACCTCAGGCTGCTCAGCACCTTTGAGGAAAAAGCCAAGCTTCTGGAAAATGAAGGCATCGACCACTTGATCACCATTCCCTTTACCAAGGAATTCAGTCAGCTTACCGGAGAGGAGTTTATCCAAAAAATCCTGATCGATAAAATACATACCAAAAAACTGGTCATCGGCTATGACCACCGATTCGGAAAAAACAGGGAAGGCAGCTTTGACCATTTGAAAGCCAATATCGACCGCTATGGCTTCGAGCTTGAAGAAATTTCCCGCGAAGACGTGGACCATGTGGGCATCTCCAGCACTAAAATCCGGAATGCCCTGCTTGCAGGCCATGTCGCTGTGGCCAACGAGTTTTTGGGCAGGCCTTATGAGCTCAACGGTATTGTAATCAAAGGGCAGCAGATAGGAAGATCCATTGATTTTCCAACCGCCAATATCCATGTACCCAGCAATTATAAGCTGATCCCCAGTGACGGGGCCTATGCGGTTCTGGTCGGTGTGGAGGGAAAAACACTCAAGGGCATGCTCAATATCGGCAAGCGCCCCACGGTCGACGGTTTGGAAAAAACCGTCGAAGTCCATCTTTTTGATTTTGATGACAACTTATACGACAAACAAATCACAGTTTATTTCAAAGATTTTTTGAGAGCGGAAAGAAAATTTGCAAATTTAGATGAGTTAAAGGCCCAATTGGAAAGGGACAAACAAAGGGCAAGGCAGATTTTAAGTTAACGCTTTTTTTTACCTATGATCAACAAAACCGTAAGCAACGCCGAAGAAGCTGTCAAGGACATCGGCAGCAATACCGTCTTGATGCTGGGAGGCTTTGGCCTTTGTGGCATTCCTGAAAACTGTATCAGTGCTTTGCTGAAAAAGGACATTTCAGGGCTGACCTGTATCTCCAACAATGCCGGAGTGGATGACTTTGGCATTGGCCTGATGCTGCAAAAGCGGATGGTCAAAAAAATGATCTCTTCCTATGTGGGCGAAAATGCCGAGTTTGAAAGGCAGCTCCTCAGCGGTGAGCTGGAGGTGGAGCTGATCCCACAGGGCACCCTTGCCGAAAGGACACGCGCGGGTGGTGCGGGAATCCCGGCCTTCTTTACCCCGGCAGGGGTAGGCACCGAAGTGGCTGAGGGCAAGGAAATCCGGGAATTTGACGGTAAGCTTTACATTCTAGAGCGATGGCTCAAAGCCGACTTTTCCTTGGTCAAAGCCTGGAAGGGCGACACCGCCGGCAACCTGATCTTCAAAGGCACGGCCCGGAACTTTAACCCCATGATGGCCACAGCAGGAACCGTCACCATTGCCGAAGTAGAAGAGCTGGTTCCTGTAGGGGAACTGGATCCCAACCATATTCATACGCCCGGAATCTTTGTGCAGCGCATTTTTCAGGGCAAAGGCTATGAAAAAAGGATAGAGAAAAGAACCATCAGAGAATAAAGGCCCAAAGACCCGGAAAGCTATGCTATCAAAAATCCAGATTGCCCAACGTATCGCCAAAGAAGTAAAAGCCGGCCAATACATTAATTTGGGGATTGGCATCCCCACGCTGGTCGCCAATTATATACCGAACGAACTCGATGTGGTCCTGCAGTCCGAAAACGGGCTCTTGGGGATCGGCCCCTTCCCTACCGAAGAGAATGTGGACGCTGACCTGATCAATGCCGGCAAGCAGACCATCAGCATGGTCAAGGGCTCGGCCCTTTTCAGCTCGGCAGACTCCTTTGGCATGATCCGTGGAGGCCATGTAAACCTCACCATCTTGGGAGCTATGGAGGTTTCCGAAAACGGGGACATTGCCAACTGGAAAATCCCCGGCAAAATGGTCAAGGGCATGGGCGGCGCCATGGACCTGGTGGCCTCAGCCGAAAACATCATCGTGGCCATGCAGCACTGCAGCAAAGAGGGCAAGTCCAAACTTTTAAAACGCTGTACCCTGCCCATCACAGGGATCAAATGTGTCAAAAAGATCGTCACCGACCTGGCCATGCTCAAGGTCCTTCCCGAAGGAGGCTTTAAGCTGCTGGAGCGGGCACCCGGAGTAAGCGTGGAAGAGATCCAGTCCAAAACGGAAGGCAGACTGGTGGTGGAAGGAGACATCCCGGAGATGGTGGTTGGTTAAAAAAATCAGACAATATCTGTCAAACAATTACATTTGGAGAATATCCCAAAAAACTTTTCTCAATTAATTGCATTCATTTGACGATTCGTGATTAGCGAATCGCGAATCGTTGGCAGGCACTATCAGAATGGATTCATCCTTGAATCCAAGGAAATCAAATCAAAACCTAAGTCAGGCCAGCAGTGAAAGTAAACCAAAATTATAACATGAGTAACTTCGAAAGATTAATTCAAATAGAAGGCGATTCTCAGCTCTTACAAGAACTTCAAACGGTAAAATATGAGATTGGTATGATTGAATTCATAGAGAAAGAAGATATTCTCCCTTTAAGTGAGAAATATGAAAAAATTGGAAATTTTGAATTAGATATTCTTGCCATAAGAAAGTCAAACAATGAAATCGTAATGCTTGATCATGATTCGCCAGACTACGAAATGGGAAATTGCGCTAAAGATATTAGGAGTTTTCTTAAGGCTTTAGAAGGTTTTATCAATTTTATGGAGGCTTGTGAGGAAAATGAAGAAATGTTTAACGATTTCGATCAAATGGAAGTAGTGGCTAATGATTCTTCCTTAATTGCGGGAAGCAAGGAATATCTATGGTTCTATAAAATGATGTACGGAATTTAAGAAAAAGCAAAGCACATAACTACGGATCATTGTGCATGCACCGGTTTGACTCTGTTGGATTCCTAAGTGTTTTTTTTATGATAGAAATAAAAACAAACGAATGCGGCTCTCTCTATTCTAATTAGCATAGCCGAAGCACTAAGAATCTGCGTGGATCAGCGAGATCTGCGGGAAACTAATGATGAATTTTGAAGCGATTGTTCTAAATCCTTAAAACCACCAAATCGATCCTCCCCATAGTACCTTCAGGGCTTTCCTGATCAAGCCTGGAGCACCCCTGCTCCCATCCGACTATCTCGCCTCACTTTAAAAATATCCAAAGCTCTTTTCTGCCCTATCGGTTTACCCTTAAAACCAGTAAGCATTTTCGCAAACAGCCATTTACAACCAAAAACCGTTCTTTTTTACCTCCTTTTTTACTAGGTTGAATTTCCTTACACCTTACTGTACCTCAATGACAAAGAAAGCATCCCAACGCATACTTCGAACAGTCTTGCTGCTTGGAACCATCATCTCCCTATTTTTCGTACCATGGATTGTGGTAAAGGCCTGGATTTTACCCTTGCCGGATACGGTTCAGCAACAGGTAAACCAAGCTATTGATCACGGATTTGATGGGATCATTGTTTATGTGGACCAACCAGGTCAAGCCCCTGCCTTTTATGCCGCTGGATGGCATGACCGAAAAAACCACATCCCTGCCGACCCGAAAGCCCTATTCAAAATTGCCAGTATCAATAAGCTCTATGATGCGGTAGCCATCACCAAGCTGGTCAGCGACCAGCGCTTGTCCCTGGATATTACACTGGCGGATTACTTTCCGGAACTTGTGGGAAAGATTGAAAATGCCGAAAAAATCACCTTGAGAATGTTGGTACAGCACCGAAGTGGCATTCCCAATTTTACCGACACGCCCAACTTTTGGATGGATCCTCCCAAAAGCAGCGAAGAAGCCCTTGAAAAAGTCTTTGACCTACCGGCGAACTTTGAACCAGGCGCTAGCTATGAATACTCCAACACCAATTATTTGTTGATTTCCGAACTCATTCAACAAACCGTGGGTTATAGCAAATTCCAATACATCAAGGAAGAAATACTGGGCCCACTTGATCTGAAAAACACTTTCGGTTCCCTCAAGGAGGTGAATCTGGACAAGCTGATGAGCGGTTACTATGTTGGCATAGAGGAGGACATAAAGACTACCGACTATGGTTCCATGATCGCAAGTGCTGAAGATGTGGGCATATTTTTACGGGCATTGAATGACGGTACTTTGTTTGAAGAAGGAGAAAAGGAAATTTATTCCTCTATTTATGTCTACGAACATACCGGGCTGATTCCAGGCTATCAGAGCATCGCCAAATATCACCCGGATATTGATGCTGTGGTTATTCAATTTACGAATACTACGGATTTTACCGGATACCAGTGGAACTTATCGGAAATTGCCTATAACCGCATCGTTAAAATACTGAGGAATAAAAAAGAGTAAGAATAGTCTTTTCATAAATTAAACTAACTTACAATAACCATTTATCCTGCTAAGCGGCAAGGTGTTTACTGAATAAAGAAAACTGAAACGGATATGAAACTTTCCTCCAAAACCCAACATATTTATGACCAGCTTAGTGCTGCATCCACTAAGTTGGGAGACTTAAAGAAGATGGCCAAAGAGATCAAGAAAGACCATGCCTTGGCCATGGAATTATGGTCAGCAGGGAACTATTTCCCCAGACTGATGGCCGTTCTTATCATGGACAAAAAACTGCTTTCTCAGGAATTTCTGGACACTTTGGACCAAGATATGCAAAATCACCCTCCTGCAGAGCGAAACCATTTGATGGAGTGGCTGATGGCCAATCAGCTCACCAAAGATAAAAAAGCCATTGCCCTGATTCAATCCTGGCAGCAAAGTCCCTCTCCCCTCCAAAGACGAACCTATTGGTACTATCAGGCCAGGTTAAGATGGACGGGACAGACCCCTCCGGAAAACACACCTGAGTTGCTTTCCATCATAGAGGCCAGCATAGCCAAAGAAGCACCAGAGGTCCAATGGGCCATGAACTTCACTGCCGCCTGGATCGGAATTTATGAAGAGAAATACCGGGAGCGCTGCATCCGCATAGGAGAGAAAACAGGGCTGTATAAAGACGAAAAGGTAGCAAAAGGATGTACCCCAAACTATTTGCCGGCATTTATAGAAATCGAGGTGAATAAAAGGAATAAAGACTAAAAAGCGTTTATTTCGCATCGTGATCAGCCAAATAAAAAATAGCATATTTACCAAGGTTCTTTGGGCCTTTATGGGCTTTTACCTGCTCAACATCAGCGTAGATACCGCAGACCCTGATCCTCAACACCTCCCGGAAGACTTATCCATCAACGACCAAGAAAGTATCGTTGAGCTTGTGGTGGAAAAATTCCTGGGGTTTGAAAACGCTTTCAAAGAATACGATGATCCGGACACCGAAAAGCATGACAAAAAGAAAAATGTCAAGATAGACCTCTTGGTTCATTTTTCTCTAAAGTCTGCTATTATCCGTCCACACTTAATCATAGAAAAACAGGCATTCCCTGATCACAAAAGTGACCTGCCCGAGGGTTTTGATCCAATAGACAGCCCGCCACCCAAAATTTGATTTGCTTTTTTCTTAGTCAGCAGCTCCCTTTTGACACTAAGTCATCAGGGAAATTCTTCATGCTTAAAACAAATCAAAAAGATGAACATCAAAAAAACATGGATGCTAATGACGGCTTTGGCATCTGCTCAATACAGCTATTCCCAAACTTCTAATATAGAAAAAGACAGTCTTTTCATTTCACAAGTGGAAAGCATCCAAAAACCGGCGAAAGTTTTACACGCCGAGCCCCTCTATATCGACCTGATTCGCGATCTGGGTGCAAGAAAGGGGGAAAAAGAATGGAACATAGGCTTGGGCCTGACAGACAATCTAAAATATGACTCCTATGAGGCACTAATTGAATATGAGTGGGCTCCTATAAACCGGTTGGGATTAGAAGTGGAATTGCCTTTTACCTTTTACACGCCCGTCAATAACACCGAGAAAGACTCCATTCCTTCCAATCGGCTAAACAGCCTAAAGATCGCTGCTCAATGGTCGTTTTTCGTCAATGAAGCCATGGCAACTTCAATGGCTATTGGCTACATTAATGAGTTTGAACTCTCTGAGTTCAGTAACTTTGGGGAACCAACTGTAAAAGGGAACATCTACAACCCATTTTTAGTGGTCGCCAAACGTTGGGGATACAACATTCATTCCTTGATATATACAGGTCCCAAAATTGAACAGGCTTTTTTGACCAACGAGTTTCACCTGACTTACGATGTCAACACCAGTTTTCATTATATGATTTCAGGAACCAGGAACTTCATCGGACTGGAGTTCAATAAAACCTTTGATGATAAGGACTTTGACATGACCATTCGGCCACAGATGCGTTTAGGCGTTGCGGACAATCTGATGATAGGCATTGTGGGGGGAGTTCCCGTGAGCAGGGAAAAGCAACGGTTAAGCTCTTTTATCCGGTTGATCTGGGAACCTCAGCATAGGCAAAAGTAAATCAACTATCGGTAGTCAATAATAAATCTGAAGGCCGTAAGCAGTTAGCTTGCGGCCTCACTATCCTATATTGTTTCGGGTAAGTGGAGAACAGTTACCGTTACTCATCCATAGTTTTGTTGTTAAATAAGAAGGTGAATTTTTCCTATATTGATAGAGATAAAGCTTTCATAAAGTTGGGATAAATTTGACCTCCAATATTCCCGAATAAAAACCATGCATTCTATAGATAGCTATGCCTCCTTTTACCTCTACCCGTGAAAAACGGCTTTGGCTTTGGGCCTTGCTGGTGTTTGCGGCCATTTATGCCACGCTTTTTATGGGACAGCCTTTGGCCAGGCAACTCCGCGATCAGAATGTTCAGGCCGTATTTTTTGTTTTGGGCATGTTGTTGGTTGGAGCAGCCATCATCTTTCACGGCATAAGGACAAAAGCCAAAAAGCTTGAATGGGTCCTGCTTATAGGGATAACAGCCCTTGTCGTCATGTTCACTTTCAGGTTAGGGGCTCCCGAGCGCAGCCATGTAATGGAATACAGCATATTGACCATTTTTATACACAAGGCACTGTTGGAAAGGGCCCGACTGAGAAAGCCACTTCTTGCCCCTTCTTTACTTGCATTTATGATTTCCTTTTTGGTGGGCCTTTTGGATGAAGTTCTACAGAAACTCCTTCCCAACCGCGTATTTGATCCCCAAGACATCCTATTCAATGGGAGTGCCGCGCTCATGGTGGTAGGAATCCGGGTACTTTTAAATAAAATCCGGCTACTGCTCCGCAAAGAGAAAAATTAAAACCATTGAATGCCAGCACATTGTAACGCTCAGAATTTTAGGCTATATTCATCAGGCCGGGCACAGGTATGACTCCGGCAGAAAGAATCAGGGCCCATGAACAAATTGAGGTATTTACTAATTCTCTGTATTTTCGCTTCCTGTAAAGCGCAATACAGCCGTGATCTTTCGCAGCACAACACTTTTTATAAGCAAGAAGTTGCTTTTGTTTCAAACAGGGATGGTAATTACGAAATTTATCTGATGGATAAAAACGGAGGACACCTTCTGAATATTACCCAGCATGATTCCCTTGATTTTAATCCAGCTTGGTCCAGCAAAGGAAGCGAATTATATTTTTACTCCAAAAGAGACGGCAATGCAGAGATTTATACGGTCCAATCCGACCGCAGTACTCTGATGCGCCTGACGGATAATCTCTCCAAAGACCTTAGCCCAGCCCTCTCGCCTGATGGACATAACATCGTGTTTGTGAGCGACAGGAATCCCCCTGCCCGCAACCTCTATCTCATGGACAAAGACGGTAAAAACGTCAAGCCGTTGACCCAAAACAACCTCTATGAAGAAAGTCCCGAATGGGCCCCGGATGGAAAAAGAATACTTTTTACCCGACAACTACCGGATTCCTTGGATACCTCCCATTCAGGTAATGGGGAGATTTTCATCATTGATGCCAATGGAGGAAATGAGAGAAGACTCACCCATAAACCGGGCTATGATTCAGGAGCCAAATTTTCTCCCAACGGGAAACAAATTGCCTTTTATGGTCAAAGTGAAGAAGGAACCTGGGACCTCTTTATCATGGATGCCGAGGGCCATGGGTTGTACAATCTCACGCAGGATAGCATAGAATGTTATTCCCCGGACTGGTCCCCTGATGGTAGATGGCTGATATACACCGCAGGCAACAAGGGAATATATAATATTTGGAAAATCAATATCAGGACCAAGGAACGCGTGCCCTTGACCAATTCTTCAGGAAGAAATGAAAGCCCTGTTTGGAAAAAATAAGGCTCTCAAGCCAAGCAATTCGGAAAACATGCTGGCGGACCACGAGGATCACCGCTTTTAAATTCAAAAGTCTCATGAACGAAATCAATTTCAATGTAGGGCTAAACATCGCCATCAAAATCCCCAAATCAAAGTACGACCAAACCGTGCATTTCTATAAGGAAATTTTGAAAATGGACGTCTCGGAAAGGAACATCAACAACCCCACCGTTTCCCGAACCCATGAAGTCAAATTTGGGAATAATACAGTCTGGCTGGACTGCGTGGACAATTATACCCATTCAGAAACATGGTTGGAACTTAAGACACCAGATGTCGAAAAAGCCACCGAATATTTAAAAAGTAAAGGGATAGCCACCTGTGATGAATTGGAAGAAATACCTGAAGAAAATCATTGGATTATGGATCCTGCCGGAACGGTCTTCATCATTGGAAAAGAGGATACAGCCTATTCCTTGGAGCAAAAGAAGGAGGACAGTCAGTGAGGCGATCGGATAAGTGCTGGTCCTGCTGATCCGCCCCATCGGAGAAGCCTTTCTTCCACGCACAAGCAACCCTCATAGGTGCAAAGAATGTATTCAAGATTAAAAAAACAAACTTATGGACCTCGACAAAAATAAAAAACATGCCATGGACTTTTACCGAATGGCCTATGAAGGCAATCCAAAGGAGGCCGTTGAACGTTACGTCGGAAATGAGTACATTCAACATAACCCTGCGGTGGCCAACGGTACTGAAGGATTTATCGCCTACTTTGAAAAGATGCAAAGGGAATATCCTGAAAAATCCATCAGCTTTGTACGCTGTATTGCGGAAAGAGACTTGGTTGCCCTCCACACACATCAGATATGGCCGGGAAAGGAAGAATATGTAACCATGGACTTTTTCCGCTTTGATAAAATCGGAAAAATTTGTGAACACTGGGACTCCATACAAAAAGTCCCAGAAAAATCCGCCAACCCTAATAAAATGTATTGAGCTATACCCTTCTTTCAACCTGGATTAGACAATGGTAATCGTTATATATTTTTTATGGCGTATTTCATGTTCAACTATCAGCTACACCAGCCATCGCCCCAAGGAGAAAGAAATCAGACCTAAAATTAAGGTTACCTGTAGAGCGGCAATACATAAATGCTTGGTAGTAGCCTATAGCTATAAAACTTCTTGCCAGATCAGGGAAGAGCATATTGACATTATTGAGTACATTAATGATGGATTGCGTTCAAGCACATGAAAAGTTATTACCTTCCTATCTGCCTGATCATCATTTTGTATTTCACCAGTGTCACGCTTTGGGCACAGGAGGATAGCTCTTGGCATCAAAAACCCACTTTGACCCTTTCCGGCTTTGCAGACCTGTATTATGTATACGACCTGAACCGGCCCCAAGGCAGTATGAGGCAGACGTTTTTGTTTAACCACAATCGCCATAATGAAGTCAATGTAAACCTGGCCATGCTAAAAATAGCCTTGGAAAACCCAAAATACCGTGCAAACATCGCCTTCCAGGCCGGCACCTATGCACAAGACAACTATGCCGCGGAAGATGATCTATTAAAGGGCGTATTTGAAGCAAATGTGGGTATTGCTCTTTCCCAAAACAACAGACATTGGCTGGATATGGGGATATTTCCTTCACATATTGGATTTGAAAGTGCCCTTTCTATGGACAACCTGACCCTTACGAGATCCCTTGCCGCTGAAAATTCACCCTATTTTCTCAGCGGGGCAAAATATTCCTATCGTCCCTCTGAAAAATGGGAACTTGCCGCGCTTTACCTAAATGGCTGGCAACGGATAAGGCGTCTGGAAGGGAATTCCCTGCCATCTTTTGGCACCCAGCTTTCCTTCACCCCTCATCCGAATACCACCCTTAATTGGAGCACTTTTCTTGGTACTGACACACCTGACTCTACCAGAAGAATGCGTTACTTCAATAATTTTTACGGACAGTTTAGACTCGTGTCTGCTTTCCAGCTGATTGTAGGTGTTGATGTTGGTGCCCAGCAAGAGTTCAAGGGAAGCTCCAATTTAGATTGGTGGTTTGGCCCGGTCATCATCGGTAAGCTCGCTTTTAATAAAGTTTGGTCCACCTCCCTTCGGGCTGAATATTATCAGGATAAAACCGGCATCATTGTGCCCACCGGAACAAGGAACGGTTTTCAAACCATGGGGTTTTCCATTAACCTGGACTATGCTCCATCACCTGCTCTTTTGTGGAGATTGGAAACAAGGTGGATGGACAGCAAGGACCGGATATTTGAAACCAAAGCCGGTTTCTCCGACGATAACCTGATCATTGCTACTTCCCTGGCCATCAAGTTTTCCGAGTACCTTTCAAAAAAGCATTAGCAATTCCTCTTCATCCTTACATTCGCGGTCATGACAAAAGTAAAAGCTTCAAAACCCTTGCAGGTCAAATTAGGGAGATTTTATACTTGGAACTTTATTTCATCCTTCGGCCAATAACATAAAGGCTGACTTTTATAAAATCTCAGCGAAAACAGGTGCTAATGCTGTTAGATGCTTATTGAACAGTCATAATTTACCATTTCTCCGCAAAATCCGCCCAAATTCATCAGCATCCTTTTACGATCCAAAAGAAAAACACTATTTTTGCGGTTCATTTACTTTTGAGCAAAAGGTAAAAGCCAGTTTTAATTGTTTTTAAAAGGAACTCGAATCATTGTTTAGTAGTTTTGAAATGAAAATCGAAAACAACCCATGAAAAATTCCGAGATAAAATTTAAAATTAACCTCGACGAAAAGAATCTACCAAAAACCATTGAGTGGGATGCCACAGATAAAGAGGGAGAAGGTACCGAGCAAACCAAAAGCATCAGCCTGAACGTTTGGGACAACCTGAACCACAGCACCCTTAGAATTGACCTTTGGACAGAAGACATGTCAGTGGTGGAAATGAAGCGTTTCTACATTGATATTTTAGGAGGAATGGCCCAGACCATCCTTAACAGCACAGGCGATGAATACATGTCCGAGGAAATGAAAGACCTTTGTGACAGGTTGGTACAGCATGTCAACGAAGAAAATAAAAACACGAAATAACAGTAACCGATACCCCAAAATCCTCAAGAGCGCCAGAGATACTCAATTCTCTGGCGCTCTTTTTATTAGTATCTCCCCCATGTTAAGAATTTCACTTAACCACGATATTCTTGCACACATATAGTCCTACTTTAATTTTTTCTTCTATATTTAATACCATAAAGGGGATTAAAACTCCCCAATTAACTATTATCCAATATAACCATTTCGTATGAAGAAAGTTAGACCAACAAGCTTTTGGATATTTACATTGCTGTTTCTTGGACTGCATGGACTTAAACCACAGTTCGTCACTGCCCAGGAAACCACCAAAATATCAGGTACAGTCAAGGATGCCGATACTGACGAAACACTTATCGGTGTCAATATCCTCGTAAAGGGAAAAGTAATCGGAACCATTACAGATGTAGAAGGGAATTTTTCCCTTGAGGTAAACCAGGCACCTCCGCTCATTTTGGTTTTTTCAATGGTAGGCTATGCCCCCCAGGAAGTAAATATCAGTAGCTCAACTACCAATAACCTGGAAGTTTCCCTGCAAGAGCAGACCCTGCTGGGACAGGAAGTGGTAATATCGGCTTCGAGGGTGGAAGAAAGCATTTTGTCCTCCCCCGTTTCCATTGAAAAAATGGACATCCTCAGCATTCGGGAAACTGCCAGCGACAATTACTATAAGGGAATCGCCAATCTCAAAGGAGTGGATGTCTCCTCCTCCTCCATCAATTTCCAGATCATCAATGCCCGGGGCTTCAATTCTACCGGAAACACCCGTTTTGTTCAACTGACGGACGGCATGGACACCCAAGCCCCGGCGCTCAACTTCCCCATCAGTAACCTGAATGGTCCTTCCGAATTGGACGTGGAAAGCATCGAATTCATCCCAGGCGCATCCTCAGCCCTGTACGGCCCAAACGCCTTTAACGGGATCTTATTGGTAAACAGCAAAAGTCCTTTTGACTACCAAGGACTAAGCGCCTTTTATAAACAGGGCATTAACCATGTCAGCGGCCGCGAAAACGAGCCCCAAAGCATACAACCCATGTACGAAGCAGCCATACGGTATGCCAAGGCCTTTAACAATAAATGGGCTTTCAAACTAAACGGTTCCATAATGCGGGCAGAAGACTGGTATGGGACCAACCAATCGGACCTGAACGCTATCAGCCAAGGTGATCTACCCTTTAACCCCGGAGCCAACCGGGTACATGTCTTTGGTGATGAAGTGGCCAATAATATAGGTCTGTTAAGAAATGTAGCAGCCGTTCAGCAGCAAGCAGAGGCCTTGGGCTTGGAAGACTACATTCCCAGCATACCGGACCAAGTAGTCTCCCGTACCGGTTATGACGAGCGTTTTTTGGTGGACTATGCCGCTGCCAACTACAAATTCAACGGGGCCTTGCATTACAGGATCAATGACCAGGCCGAACTTTCCTATACTGTCAACTATGGCTCCGGAACCTCTGTATACACGGGAGCGCAGCGCTATTCCCTTTCCAAATTTGACATTACACAGCATAAACTCGAATTGAAAGGTGATAACTTTTTTCTAAGGGCTTATACCACCCGGGAAAATTCAGGGGAATCCTTTATCGCAGACCTTACCGGGGTACGGATAAACGATACCTGGAAGGACAATTCCACTTGGTTTGGGGAATACACCCTTTCCTATATGGGAGCCCTGGCCCAACAAGGGGTGGCTCCGGGGACTTTAGGTACCACAGCCCAGCAGGCCGCCGCGCATCAGTTTGCCAGAGGGCAAGCGGACCAAGGACGCTACCTGCCCGGAACACCTGAGTTTGAAAATGCCTCCAGAACGATCCGGAACGACTTTATTCCCCAAGGTTCTCTTTTCAATGACCGCTCCCGCATGTACATGACGGAAGGCCAATACAATTTCAAGAAAGAAATCGACTTCATGGACCTACAGGTTGGGGCAAGCTACCGTCTGTATGACCTGAGTTCCAATGGGACCATATTTGCCGACGTGGAAGGAAATGACATTACCATTACCGAATATGGTGGATTTGCCCAAGGGGCAAAGAAGCTTTGGAACGACCACCTGAAGCTGATGGCCTCTATCCGCTACGACAAAAATGAAAACTTCAAGGGGCAGTTCAATCCACGATTTGCCGCTGTGATCACCCAGGGCAACAGCAATATCAGGCTTTCCTATCAGACCGGTTTCCGAATGCCCACCACCCAAGGCCAGCACATTGACCTCAATGTGGTATCCGCCAGGTTATTGGGAGGACTACCTTACTACCGGGAAAAATACAACATCTTTGAAAATGCCTTTTCTCTGGCGTCCGTGAATAACTATATCGCTGAAGTCGGTAAAGGCAGCAGTCCTGTCTCCCCTGTCGCTACCAGTCAGCTGGTGGCAGTCGAAGACCTACCTGCCCTCCGCCCCGAGCAGGTAAAATCCCTTGAAATCGGCTACAAAGGCCTTCTGGCAGACAATCGATTATTGATTGATTTTGCTTACTACTATAATATCTATAACGACTTTATCACACAAACAGCAGTAAGAAAGGCTCCAGGACCGGTTTTCCCCAACCCTATCAATGATGAACAACTGGCCATCAATGCCGTAAACGCTCCTTCTCTACTGACTCCCGTTACCATTCCGGGTAGGGAAAACACCTTCCAGACCTATACCAATCTGGTCGGCAACCCTGTAAAAGCCAACGGTGCAGCTTTAGGCATCACCTATAATCTTCCCAGGAACTTCAGTATAGGGGGAAACTACAACTACAACAAGCTCATCACAGAAATCCAAGAGGGCTTCCTGTCGGACTTCAACACCCCGGAGCATAAATTCAATTTGACGCTCAGCAACAGGAAATTGACTAAAAACATAGGTTTTAGTTTAGCATACAGGTTCCAGACAGCTTTCAGATGGGAATCTTCATTTGCCAACGGGGAAGTCCCCGAAGTAGGCCTACTGGACGCACAAGTAAGTTACAAGGTCAAAGAGTGGAAATCCATGCTCAAACTGGGCGGATCCAATGTCCTCAATAACCGGTACACCCTCAACTACGGCGGACCTACCATTGGCGCCATCTACTACATCAGCATTACTTTTGATGAGTTGCTCAATTAACCTTTACAAGCATGAAAACGATCTATAATATACTATATACTTCAGCGCTGGCATTGTCAATCAGCGCTTGCCAATACGATTTCCCGGCACCGGACACAGTAGTTCCAGATCCAGGAGAAGCCGACTTTTCCAAGACCATTACTGTGGGAAATTCCATAACTGCCGGACTTATGGACGGGGCATTGTACAACAGAAGCCAAAGAAACGGCTTTGCGGTCATCCTCGCGGGACAACTGAAACTGGTCGGTGGCGGTGATTTCAACGTTCCTGACATCAATTCAGAAAACGGATTTTTCACCATGGGACCAGACGGACCTTTAGGAAGACTGATTCTGACCACCAATCCCCTCACCGGAAGTATCGGACCAGCTCCCATAGGTCCTGGCGACCTGCCGACTCCCTATACCGGAGACAAAGCTTCTCTCAACAACTTTGGAGTACCTTACATGACCTTGGGACAGGCACTGACCCCGCTTACAGGAGGCCCTGCCAGTGATCAAAACCCTGCCTACAACCCTTTGTACGCCAGGTTTGCCAGTAATCCCGGCCAATCCACCCTTATCGGGGATGCCGCTGCTGCTTTGGCAGACGGGGGCACTTTTTTCAGCTTTTGGTTAGGGGCAAATGATGTACTGGGTTATGCCATAGGTGGAGCCTCCAATCCATCCATCCTTACATCGGACAGTGATTTCCAGACCAGGCTAACTGCTGCTTTGGGCACTTTGCTCAATGCCAATGCCACAGCCAATGGAATTGTCATGAATATCCCAAACATCGACATCCTCCCCTATTTCAACCTTGTTCCGTACAATCCTCTTCCCTTGAGCCAATCCCAAGCAGACCAGGCCAACCGTGCCTATGCCCTTTACAATGGAGGCCTGGCCCAAGCTGCCACACTTGGTTTGATCAGTGAGGAAGAAAAGGATTTTCGGACCATTACTTTCAGCGCAGGGCTAAATGCCTTTGTCATGGAGGACGAAAGTTTGACGAACCTCAACGCACTTGGCCTTCCTTCCATTCGCCAAAGCACCCCGGAAGATAAGACCACTTTACCTTTGGCACAGGCCCTGGCCCCTAGGGAAAACTCTCCACAAAGAGGTATAGCGTTTCCTGTTGAAGATGAATATGTATTGATCCCGGAGGAACAAGATGAAATCGGTCAAAAAATCTCCACCTTTAATGCCACTATCTCCTCCATGGTAAGTGCCAATGCGGAGAGGTTGGTATTGGTGGATGTGCAATCATTTTTACAGCAGGTTGCCGAGGGAAGTGTCAGCTCAGGAGGTGTAGGGTTAAACGCCAGCATTACACCGCCCAGTGGAGGTTTTTCGGTAGATGGTATCCATCCCAACGGCCGGGGAAGTGCCTTTATTACCAACCTGATCATTGACCAGATTAACAGTAAGTGGAACGCCACTATCCCCAAAGTAAACCCCAATGCTTATGTCGGGAATGACTTGCCCCGATGACATAAAAAAAGCCCCGTAACAACGTAACGGGGCTTTTCCATTCACTTTAACCACTAACAACCATAAAACAAAAATTCATCATGCTTTTCAGCAATCAGAAATGATGAAAACATCACTTTGTCGTAGTCCGTACGGGAATCGAACCCGTGTTTCATCCGTGAAAGGGATGCGTCCTAACCCCTAGACGAACGGACCAGGGAATAAGAAAGGCAAGCTTAAAATGGTAGTCCGTACGGGAATCGAACCCGTGTTTCATCCGTGAAAGGGATGCGTCCTAACCCCTAGACGAACGGACCATTTTGTTTTTATTTCCTTGCCTTTCTGTAAGGTGATGCAAATATAGAGGGTTAAATTAACAATGCAAAACCCTGCCAAAAAATATTTGGTTTTTTATCACAACCCCCTGTATCCTAGGTAAAAAAATTCAAACCTTCACAAAAGCCCTCATCAAACAGTTTGCCTTATCCGGACAAAAAGGGACAAATCTCCCAAAATGACTACATGTACAAAGGAGAAACGCGACCTCATAAATAAGGTATAACAAATCCCCAGTAAAGTAATGCTGCGGAAGTGCGACGATACTGATACACATAAAAGCGTATTTCTAGTGTATTTGGCGCTTCTTTATTATTTTCACGTTCTCTAAAACTCAACCCAAATTAGATTAAGAGAATGACAAAAATCAATGTCGCCATCAACGGCTTCGGCCGAATAGGGCGTTACACTTTTAAACTTCTGGAAAAAAATCCGCAAGTGGAAGTACTGGCCATCAATGACCTGATGGACATCAACAACCTCTCCCATCTGCTCAAATATGATTCTGTACACGGCAGATTCCCCGGGGAAGTGGTCACCAATGACACCGATATCAAAATCAATGGCAGAACCGTCAAGATATACGGCGAACAAGATCCCACCAAACTTCCTTGGGAGGCATTGGGCATAGACGTGGTCATAGAATGTACCGGCAGATTTGTGGCTAAAGAAAAAGCCGAAGGGCATCTTATCTCCGGTGCCAGGCGGGTTATAATTTCTGCTCCTGCCTTGGGAGATGTACCCACGGTAGTTTTGGGCGTAAACGACCACATTCTTACGGGAAATGAACAGATCGTTTCTAATGCCTCCTGCACCACCAACTGTCTGGCACCTATGGTCAAGGTTTTGGACGAAACCTTTGGAATAGAAAGAGGTTTTGTTTCCACTGTTCACTCCTACACCGCCGACCAAAACCTGCAAGATGCCCCACACAGGGACCTCCGCAGGGCCAGGGCAGCTGCCTGCTCCATTATCCCCACCACCACCAATGCGGCCAAGGCAGTAGAATTGGTCATGCCCCACATCAAAGGGAAACTCCATGCCATGGCTTACCGTGTACCTGTTCCCGACGGTTCACTGACGGAATTAAACGTGGTACTCCAACAATCCGTTTCCAAAGAAAGTATCAACACGGCTTTTCAGGATGCGGCTAACTCAAACATGAAGGGTTATATAGAATTTTGCGAAGACCCTTTGGTTTCTACGGACATCATTGGCAACCCCCACTCCTGTATCATAGATGCCGGATTAACTGAAACCAATGAAAACCTGGTGAAAGTCATCGGTTGGTACGACAATGAGTCCGGATACGCCAATCGTGTAGTTGATTTGGTCATGAAACTTGCCAAGTTAAAATAGCGGGGAGACCAATTCCCAGCACCTTCCAAATAATCTTAATGATCAATTAGCCCTAACACAACCTCTATAGATTTCCGTTGACCAAATGGAATATCCCTTCGATTTATAAGCTGCTCAGAAAGTCGTAAATTACCTTGGTGATTGTCGCATCTGGCCAGTCTCAAATTCATGGTTTAGTGACAACTTTGTAAAGCAAACCTCGATAGGTTCCATACCCTTCAAGGTGATTACGTGGAGCAGCTACCACATGAAAACGGGCGTCACCGAAAAGCCATATGAGTAGGAAGGTAAACTTTGAAATCATGACAAATAATAGCGTTTCCCTCCACAGGGTCATTAAAGTATCGCCTGAAAAACTTTTCCGGGCTTTCATTGACCCCATTGCCATTGCCTCATGGCTGCCACCTTACGGTTTCCTCTGCACGGTCCATGAAATGAATCCCCAGAAGGACGGCACATTCAGGATGTCCTTTCATAATTTTTCCACTGGTAATACCCACTCCTTCGGCGGGAAATACATGGAAATCAAACCCAATTCATTTTTGAAGTATACCGATAAGTTTGATGATCCCAATCTCCCAGAAGAAATGATCACTTCCATATCGTTGAGTAAAACTTCCGTGGGTACCGAACTTAAAATAATCCAAGAAGGAATTCCTGATGTAATCCCCTTAGAAATGTGCTACCTAGGCTGGCAGGAATCGCTGGAGAAACTGATCAAGCTCGTCGAGCCGGAGATACCCGATAATTGATGAAAGGATCATAATGTAAAAGTTTCATCGGAGTAGACTGAAATTCTTTGGGATAAACCTGCTCTCTCAGCAAAATCTGCGGAACCATTTTCTATCCCTTGATGCTAGGACCATAAGTGTATAGCACTAAATTTACCATCTTAGAAGCCAATAACCCCATACAAAGTATGAGCTCCTTCAAAGCTATCCTGGAGAATTTTGACACCAAACTATGGCAATACCATTTCCCTATACCGGACAATATCGCTGAAGGCTTGATCGAAAAAGAAAACCGAAGGGTGGTGTGCCATATTGAAAACATTCGCTTTCAGGCCGCCCTGATGAAGAGTAAAGCCTATTGGTTTATCCTGATCAACCAAAAAATCAGGGATCAACTGGGACTCACCGAAGGCGACACTGCAACACTTCATCTGGAGAAGGACCACTCTGAATTTGGCCATAAAATGCCCGAAGAACTTCAGGTCCTTTTGGATCAGGACGATGAGGGTAACGAGTTGTTCAGGGCCTTGACCATGGGCAAACAAAGGAGCCTGGTATACATTGTCACCCAGGTAAAAAACACCAACCGCAGGCTCAACAAAGCCTTAGCCATTGTGGACCACTTGAAGGAAGTTCAGGGGAAGCTGGACTTTAAAATGCTAAACGAAAAAATCAAATACTATAATAACCTGGATAAATTTTGAACCTAGACGGCTCCATATGACTTAGATAATCGGTTAAAGGAATAATGACTGCATAACCGGTTAACTGCCTAAGCAAATAAGCTAACATAGCACAAATCGCACCTCCTCGGCTGATTTATGGGCATACTGTACGGCACTTCACTCCCCTCAACAATTTCCCCACTTGCAACTGAGTAGAATGATAATAATACTACATTTATCCTATCAGGTGTCAATCGAGCAAAAACATGTCCCATCATCATCACCATCACGGCCAGGACAATATCAAGTTGGCTTTTTTCCTCAACTTGGGCTTTACCATTTTGGAATTTTTTGGTGGATTATATGTCAATAGTATTGCTATCATTTCAGATGCCCTGCACGACCTGGGGGACAGCCTTTCTTTGGGGCTTTCATGGTACCTTGAGAGGAAGTCCAAAAAAAAAGCCACCCATACCTTTACTTTTGGCTATAAGCGATTTTCCCTTTTAGGGGCGCTGATCAATAGTTTGGTGCTGATTATCGGGTCTATCTTTGTGCTCCGTGAGGGCATTTTACGGATCATCCAACCCGAGTATTCCAACGCGACCGGAATGATCATATTCGCCGTAATTGGCGTCATGGTCAATGGCTATGCCGCATTTAAATTGAGTCATGGAAAAACGCTCAATGAGAAAGTCCTCTCCTGGCATTTGATCGAAGACGTTTTGGGATGGGCAGCGGTGCTGATAGCCGCCATCATCATGTTATTTTGGGAGACCCCCTACTTGGATCCTGCCCTCTCCCTACTGATCACCTTTTATATCCTTTGGAATGTCCTGAAGAGACTAAAGGAAACCTTGATGATATTTTTGCAGGCCAGCCCAAGGGAAATAGACGAGCAAGAGATCCATCGCAAACTGATGAGCCTTCCTCATGTGGACTCCATCCACCATGTCCACATCTGGTCATTGGACGGGGAAAAACATGTATTCACTGCCCATATCAAGTTAAAAGAGGTGCACGATTTTAGGGAAGTATTGGCGCTGAAAAAAAAGCTAAGAAAAATCTTGAAGGAATACCCTTTTTCCCATCACACCGTGGAAGTGGAGCTACCTGATGAACAATGTGCCATGGAACCCCATGATCATTAAAACAAGCTGGAGCTCCTTCTATTGAAAGATTGGAAGTTCTCTTAGGTCCCTCATTTATTATTTAGCATTCGACATTCAGCATTAGATATTCATCATTCAAGATTGCTTCTTTCAGCATCAAGTCCCTTGAACAGGGTAGTTATTCGAGAATTAGGTTATTTGGTTACTGGTGGATTCCTGGCTCATTTTGATTCAGCATTCGACATTGCCCACCCCTCATGTTTTATTCAGTCAATGCTAACGACTTCGAACTTCGTACCTCAAACTTCCTACTTCGTACTTTACGAGCTCCTCCCTTCCTTAGTCAGCATTCGACATTCAGCGTTCGATATTCATCATTCAAGATTGCTTCTTTCAGCATCAAGTCCTTTGAACAGCGCAGTTATTCGAGAATTAGGTTATTTGGTTACTGGTGGATCGTAGCTCATTTTCATTCAGCACTCGATATTGCCCACTCCTCATGTTTTATTCAGTCAATGCTAACGACTTCGCACTTCGTACCTCAAACTTCCTACTTCGTACTTTGTACCTAGTACTCAACACTAAATACTTCCCCCCTTCCCCTATCCGTGTTTCCTGTGCTTTTTAAGGTATTCGGAAGGCGATATATCCATCACGTTTTTGAATTGCCTATTGAAATTCGACAGGTTATTGAAGCCACATTCATAGCCCACCTCAGAAATGTTCAATTTCTCCTCAATCAATAGTTTGCAGGCATAGCCCACCCTGATTTCATTGAGAAATTTGGAATAGGTTTTCTTTGTGGACTTTTTGAAATAACGGCAAAAAGCCGTTGGATTGAGATGGACCAAATCTGCCACTTCCTCCAAACTGATGTTCCTTTTGAAATTATTGAAGGTAAAGGAGAATACTTTGTCCACCCTGTCATCACCGGTCATGTTCAGCGGAAAAGTAAAACCGTCCGTACACAATACTTCATATTCTTCCTCTTCTGCCAGTACGGCCAAAAAATTCAGGAGTTTCACCAAGCGCTCCACTCCCTCTGTTGCATTCAACTCCTGAAAAAGCTCCAGGGCCATCTCCTGACTCCTGCCTTTAAACCTAATGCCCTGATTGGCACGCTCCAACATCTTCTTGATATACTTCAGCTCGGGCAAATCCAAAAAGGCCTTACCGGCAAATTCTTTGGTAAAATGCAAGCTGTATGCTTCCGCTTTCCCCTCCTCTTTGAGTTCGAAATACTCGGGGTCATTTTGCCACAGGTGGGGCAGGTTTTCTCCCACCAAGATCAAATCCCCCTCTTTAAATTTTTCTATATTGTCACCAATAAATCGGGTACCGGTACTCTTCAAAATATACACCAGTTCCAGCTCCCGGTGATAATGCCACACATCCAAAAAATAGGGATAGGAGTGCTTGGCTACCATAAAGGATCGGTTAAATGGGCTTTTTCGTTCTAGTAGTTTTGCTTTCATAAGCATGAATTTTAGGGGTCACACCGCTTTCGCACTCCCCAATTATACAAATATTATCTATTGAAACAAACAAAAACAACAAGCAAGCAAAAATAGTATCACACTTAACCAATTTTCAGGTGGCAGATCCCCTTATAAATACTGACCTTGCAAAAGATTTCGTAGAATTATCACTATCATACTTATAAAGAAATGAACATTAAAATTGTTGACTATCAGGTAAAGGACATCAGGTTCCCTACCAGCAAGGAGAAACATGGATCCGACGCAATGAATCCTGACCCGGATTACTCTGCTGCATATATCATTCTAAAAACCGACCATCCTGATCTGGAAGGTCATGGATTGACCTTTACCATCGGAAGGGGCAATGAAATCTGCTGTGCTGCTTTGGAGGCCATTGCCCACCATGTGGTCGGCAGAAACCTTTCTGATTTCACGGCCGATATGGGCGCTTTCTGGAGAGAGGTAAACAGTGACAGCCAGATTAGGTGGCTGGGACCTGAAAAAGGGGTGGTTCATTTGGCCACCGGTGCCCTGGTCAATGCCGTTTGGGACCTTTATGCCAAGGCGGAGAAAAAGCCCTTATGGAAACTTATCGGCGAAATGTCACCTGAGGAACTGGTAAGGTGCATAGATTTCACTTATATCACCGACGTGGTGACCAAGGAAGAGGCACTGGAAATCTTCAAAGCAACCGCAGCAGGCAAGGAGGAAAGAATCAAGTTCCTGGAGGAAAATGGTTACCCCGGATACACCACCTCAGCGGGTTGGCTGGGTTATACAGATGAAAAAATCAGGCGACTGTGCAAGGAGGCCAAGGCTGAAGGATGGAAACACATCAAAATGAAAGTCGGTGCCAACCTTGAGGACGATATGCGACGTGCGGCCATTATCCGGGAGGAAATAGGCGACGACATGTACCTGATGATGGATGCCAACCAGCGATGGGAAGTTTCCGAAGCCATTGAAAATATGAAACAATTGGCTAAATTTAACCCACTTTGGATCGAGGAGCCTACCAGCCCTGATGATATTTTGGGTCACAAAGCCATCAGTGACGGGGTGAAGCCCATTTTGGTAGCCACTGGTGAACACTGCCAAAACAGGGTGATCTTCAAGCAGCTGATGAAAGCCGGAGCCCTTCAGATTTGTCAGATTGACAGCTGTCGTGTGGGCGGGGTCAACGAAAATCTGGCCATCATGTTGATCGCCAAGAAATTCGATATCCCGGTATGTCCGCATGCCGGTGGCGTAGGCCTTTGTGAATATGTACAGCACTTGTCCATGATTGATTATATCTCCATCAGCGGAACCATGGAAGGTAGGGTGATTGAATATGTTGACCACCTGCACGAGCACTTTATCGATCCGGTGATTATCAAAAACGGCCGCTACCAAGCGCCTAAATTACCGGGATATAGCATTGAAATGAAAGCGGATTCCCTGATAGAATATGACTTTACCAGTGGTCCGGTTTGGAATGAGGAGCCTGTCAAGTCCTGATATCGGTACTGCACAGGACAGCATCAAGTGAAAAACCGACTAGCTTTTCGATTTGTTTTGGAAGATTAACATATTATGAAAAATAAGACCATTTTGATTACCGGGGGAGCCAGTGGAATCGGCCTGGCCATGACCACCCGTTTTGCCGAAGAAGGGGGCAATGTTTATTTTATTGATTTTGACCAAAATGCCGGTGAGAAAGTAGCCGGTGAACTGAAGGAAAAAGGCTTTCAGGTCACCTTTCTTCAAGGAGATGTCTCCAAGACAGCGGAGATGAAAAATACCATCAATACCATTGAAGGCAATATTGATGTATTGGTCAATAATGCGGGTGTTTCTCATGTCGGTAATTTGGAAAACACCTCAGAAGCTGATTTTGACCGGCTTTATCAGGTCAATGTCAAGGGAATCTACAACTGTAGCCTTGCTGCATTACCTAAAATGAAAGAAAACGGTGGCGCTGTGATCAATATGGCTTCCGTGGCCTCCACCATGGGCATTCCTGACAGGTTTGCCTATTCCATGACCAAAGGGGCCGTATTTGCCATGACCCTTTCTATGGCCAGGGATTATGTGGAATACAATATTCGGGTCAACTCCATCGCTCCAGGACGGGTACACACGCCTTTCGTGGACGGATTCTTGGCAAAGAATTACCCTGGACAGGAAAAGGAAATGTTTGACAAATTGGCCGCCACCCAACCTATCGGTAGAATGGGTAAACCGGAAGAAATTGCTGCCATGGCTTTATACCTCGCTTCTGATGAGGCAAGCTTCCTGACTGGAGGCAACTTCCCTATCGACGGGGGATTTGTAAATTTGAAAATGTAGCTTTGACTTCGCTCAGCTACCAACTGGTGCTATTCGGGATTTAAAATCCCGAATCCAACCTGCGAAAAATCAAGCAACTTAGTAACCTAATAACTAAACATGAAATTATTAAGATTTGGAAATGCTGGTGAAGAAAAACCAGGAATACAAAAAGCAGACGGAACAAGGATTGACTGCAGTGGCTTTGGCCAGGACTGGACAGAAGAGTTCTTGGAAAACGACGGATTGAACCGACTTGCGGCCTGGCTGGAAACCCATCAGGACAGCTGCCCGGTCATCAGCAATGAAACCAGGTTAGGCCCTCCTATCAAGCGACCATCCAAAATCATCTGCATCGGCTTGAATTACTCCCTGCACGCCAAAGAAAGCGGCATGGAAGTCCCTAAACAGCCGGTTGTGTTTATGAAATCCACGACTTCCCTCTGCGGACCCAACGATAATATCATCATCCCCCGTAACTCCGAAAAAACGGACTGGGAAGTGGAATTGGCCGTAATGATCGGAAAAAAAGCCAGTTATGTGGCCAAGGAAGATGCCATGGACTATATCGCAGGTTACTGCCTGTTCAATGATGTTTCCGAACGTGACTTCCAATTGGCCCACGGTGGACAATGGGTGAAAGGAAAGAGCAACGACAACTTCTCTCCTTTAGGCCCCTACCTGGTGACCAAAGACGAAATCAAAGATCCGCATAACTTGAACCTTTGGCTGAAGCTAAACGGTAAGATGCTTCAAAACAGCAATACCTCTGACCTGGTATTTGACATCCCTACCCTGATCAGCCACCTCAGCAATTACATGACCCTTCTTCCTGGAGATATCATCTCCACCGGTACGCCTGCAGGAGTGGGACTGGGACTTACCCCTCCTACCTACCTGAAAGAAGGTGACGTAGTGGAACTGGGCATCGATGGCCTGGGAACTTCCAGCCAGGTAGCCGTCAACTACAAAGGTTAATCATCAGACCGATATAATTAAACCTGCCGGAGTCATTCCGGCGGGTTTTGCTTTTTAACCCGGAATTATGCAATCGGATTCGTTATAGCCTGTCCCGACTACTGTCGGGAAGGCCTGAAAATGCAAGAAAATCAGGCTGTTTGGAGACTGAGGCATAGCACCGCTATGGTGAAGTCGAAAACAGCAGCAAAGCGTCTGATTTTATCCGCCGCGGCGGATCAGCCCGTAATAGATTCTCTATTGCATATTTCGGGTTTAACCCAAAAAAACTTTCCCATGAAAATAGATGCGCACCAACATTTTTGGCAGTACAATACAGAAAAGCATGCCTGGATAGAAGAAGAGGTACTTAAAAAGGACTTTTTCCCGTCCCATCTAAAGCCATTATTAGATCAAGAAGAATTTGACGGTACCGTGGCCGTACAGGCAGATGAATCCTTAGAAGAAAATACCTTTCTTTTGAACCTTTCGAAGCAAAACCCTTGGATCAAGAAGGTAGTGGGCTGGGTAGACCTCTGTGCGAATGACGTGTTGGATCCCTTGGAAAAATATTCACAAGAACCGAATATGGCCGGTTTTAGGATGATCCTTCAAGGGCAGGCACCAGAACTGATGGCTGATAAGGCCTTTAGAAGTGGAATTTCCCAGCTCGAAAAATTTGGCTACACCTACGACATTTTGATTTTCCCACATCATCTGGACGAAGCCATCAAACTGGTCAACAGTTTTCCGAATCAGCCTTTTGTAATCGACCATATTGCCAAACCCTATATCAAAGACGGGAAAATAGAGGAATGGGCAAGCAAAATGAAAACCATCGCACAACACGACAATGTCTGCTGCAAAGTTTCCGGCATGGTCACTGAGGCAGATTGGCAAAATTGGACAAAAGAGGGGCTAAAACCTTATATAGATGTGGTTTTTGAGGCCTTTGGGACAAAGCGGTTGATGTTTGGCTCAGATTGGCCTGTAGCGTTATTGGCGGCCGATTATGCTAAAAACGTTTCCATTGTAAAAGACTACATCAGCAATTTGAGTGAAACGGAGAAGGCAGATGTTATGGGACTGACGGCTTCCAAATTTTACGGAATTAAATAAGCCTCAGATGAAATGAGTTCTGAAAGCAAATGGGACTCAAAGTTAGCTTCAAGTACTTTATCAATTCTCAAAAAAGAAAATTCGTGTAAACCTGTCTGGCGCCAGATAGGTTTGCGTAAACTTGTCCGTCGTCGCGGATTCTTTGACTCCTATCTCAAAAACCATACATCCCCCAAAAACCCTTATTAACACATAGTTCAAATTCAAAATGACAAAAAGATACACCCTGGCCCTGGATCTCAAAAACAATCCACAGCTGATCTCTGAATACGAAAACTACCATAAAGAAGTATGGCCTGAAATCAAGAAAAGCATCACGGATTCGGGCATCACCAATATGGAAATCTACCGATGGGAAAACCGTTTGTTTATGATCATGGAAACCAACGAAGAATTTTCCTTTGACAAAAAAACCAAAATGGACGCTGACAACCCCAAGGTACAGGAATGGGAGGACCTGATGTGGAAATACCAACAAGGCCTGCCCGGTGTGCCAGAAGGAGAAAAATGGCAGTTGATGGAGAAGATATTTGAGCTTTAGTAGAGTATGGAGTAGTGAGTCTTGAGTCTTGAGCTTTGGGCTCATTACTCTGCAATACGCCTATTGATGTGATCTTGATACTAAAATCTTGCTACTCGATACCCTTTGTTATCCTGACAGTCTGCGCTGTTCCGGATTTGCAATCCGGAACTTATGATAAATGGTATTTGCAATACCCCTACTGCAATTGCTATAACAATAAGTTGTCAATTCCTGTAATATAAGGTTGGTTTTATGGGATTTACAATCTCTAGAAACGAAATTAATCAGCCTTTTTCAGAATAGATGGATTACAATTCCTAGTGTACTACAGTTCCTGATTAAATGATGTCTTAATAAAGATTATATATTAAACAGTCTCCTTTATACTTTACCCCTAAATCCCCTGAAGGGGACTTTTAAATCCTACACTATTTCAGATTACCGTCTCCTAAATCCCTGATGGTGACTTTTGACTCCATCCTTCAGGGGAGGCTGTAATTCTTGAAAAATAAAATAGCTCTTCTTCATCCATTCGCACACAAATGTTCCTGTTTACGAATCTAGATCAGCTAGATGAAGATAAACACCTCTCCTCAAACACAAATTATTATTCAAAAATATAAATCAACTATTTTTTTAATTGAATTTTACTTCTACATTAATAGAATACAATCTAACTATGTAGAAATGAAATTATCCCGAAGTGAAGAGCAGTTGATGAATTACCTTTGGAAATTGGAAAAGGCTTTTATGAAAGACTTAATCGAGGCTTATCCAGACCCCAAACCGGCCCCTACTACAGTGGCTACCCTGCTTAAGAGAATGGCAACCAAGAAGTTTGTCAGTTATAAAACTTATGGGAATTCCCGGGAGTATTATCCGCTCATTACTAAAGCCGCTTACTTTGGCAAGCAGATAAAAGGAATGATCAAAAATTTCTTTGACAATTCACCGTCCCAATTTGCCTCTTTTTTCACTTCTGAAACCGAGTTAAGCAAAGAGGAATTGGAAGAGCTTAAGGAGCTAATTGACCGTCAAATCTCAAACAAAAAGCAATGATAGCTTATCTGATAAAATCCGCAATAAGCCTACTCGTTTTGTATATGGTTTATCATTTTCTGCTTTCCAAGGAAAAAGCCTTCCGCTTCAACCGGTATTTTCTCTTGGGAAGTCTGGTCTTTTCACTTTGTATCCCGCTTTTTGAATCCCCTTTTAAGGCGGGTACAGTTTTGGAGAAATCCTCCCCTAGCTCGCCCTATGTCATTATAGAAGAACTATTTCCTACAAGCCAAATGACCACAGATGAACCCCCATCTCCAATCATAGTCAATGAAACTGCTGATTCCAATAAACCAGTAACGACATCTGAAATTTTATGGGGAATTTATACATTGGTTTTCTTTGCCCTTTTCTGCCGGTTGCTGATTGGTCTAAGTGGACTTCTTATAAGAATCAAAAAGGGGCCTGTTATCCACCAAGGCAACTATAAGGCAGTATTGAGTGCTGGAAAAGATCTTCCTTTTACCTTTTTGCAATTTATTTTTCTGGAGAAGGAACAGTACCAAAATGGAGAAATCAACAACCAATTGCTGCTTCATGAAAAAACACATGCCCAGCAATGGCACAGCCTGGATATACTGTTCATTGAAGTGCTCAAAACTATCTTTTGGTTCAATCCAATATGTTATCTGTATAAAAAAGCCATCCTGCAAAATCATGAATATTTAGCAGATGAAGCTGTTAACAGTCACTTTGGGGATATCAAAAATTACCAACTTCTTCTCTTGTCTTTTGCCAGTCAGACCCAGTCAAGGCACATTGCCAGCTATTCAAAATATTCACTTACCAAAAACAGAATAACCATGATGAACAAAACCAAAAATTGGTCAAGAGCTTTATTCAAAATGCTTTTGGCAGCTCCTATTGCTATTGGAATTATAATGCTTTTAGCCACGAAGCCTCATAATAGTACCAATAAAACCATCATGGAACCAATCGCTCCTGTTACTTCCTTACAACAAGACGATAACTATTTGGAAGAGTATGAACGATTAATTAAAGAAGGAACGACTGATAAAAAAGAACTAAGGATCAGTAGGTTAAACATTGACAGACTACGTCAACTTTGGGACTTAATGTCTGAAGATCAAAGAAAAAAAGCCAATAAAATTCCTGCCGTACCGGCCCTGCCAATACCGGATAAAATGAAAGTAACCCAAGAACAGTTAGATGAAATAATTCACGGAGATAAAATTGGTGTCTGGTTAGATGGAAAACAGGTTTCAAGAGATAAAATTGCACAATTATTACCAGAGGAGATAACTTATTACCATAAATCAAGAATCCTTAAAAACGCTAAAAATTATGGTGTGTTTGATTTTGAAATCACCTTGATGACAAATGATTCCTACTATCAAAACTTCATTATACAAAAAACACTTCTTGATCAAAAATCCGTCTATTCCAAAGCAATTGAAATTTTCAAAAAACATCAAGACAACCCTCAGCTTTATAAAGGAAAATTAGGTGGTGACATTAATGTGCTCTTCCAAATATATGAGAGAATTCCCCAATGGGAAAAGGAAAAATATAATATCAAAAACCCTACAGAGGCCTTAAAAAATCAAAACAACAAACAGACAGGCTTTAATTATCTTCCTTTCTTTAAACAAGAGGAAAAATGTTAACTGTTTGAAATAAGAACGGCACCAACAATCTCTGTTGTCCCGTCAGCTTAGCTACGCCTTAGCGCACAGGTGCGGGACTTCTAAAATAGAGCCTTTGGCTCCATTATTTTTAGAAGTAAGCCTTTTCAGAAACGACATTACCAATCCCACTAACCGGCAGTTTCTGATTAAATAATGCCCTAGAAACGATTTCAATTCTAAGAAACTACTTTTTACGCTACCCTAAATCCCCTGAAGGGGACTTTTGGATCCTTCCTTCTGGTCAGGCTGTGATACTTGGAAAATGAAAAAGCTCTTTTCCTGACTTCTCTCCACTTTATTCTTTGCTCTTTATTTGTTATTCTCTTTTTCCTCTGTCCCTGGCTTGTATCATTAATTTGATGCATCGCAGCGTCTTATTTAATTGCGGGATTACAAATCCCCTTTATCACGAGTTCCTGATTGCAAATCAGGAACAGCGGAATCTTGGCTCTTTATTCTTTACTCTTTTATTCCCCACTTAAGCGATCATGATGATACTCAATACTCACTACTCAAGACTCAATACTCCCT
>NZ_BAAHAP010000055.1:0-25916 GCF_054777495.1 Echinicola sediminis
GAATATGTTAGCAAATCAGATTGGTATATGGGATAATTATAGTAAATTTATATGTATAAACATTTAGACAAATTAAAGGCTTCTTGCCTGATGAGTCTACATGTTTATTTAAGTTCTAAAATGCATTTGTTTATCAAATATTGTTTGGGCTAGGTTAAAGCAAATATCATAAATCATGGAAAAAATTAAATACGTCGTTTTACTCATAGGGATGTTTTTGGGGATCCAAACTGGGTATTCCAGACCAGTTAATATTTCATCCAAAGCCAAGGTTTCTTCCTCTTCAATATTCAATAAAAGCTTCACAGAAAATCATATCAATGATGGACTCATAGCCATAAGCGGTGAGGGAAATTGGAAAGGGAAAGGCCAAGATGCATGGATTATGTTAAGTTGGGAAAAAACCCAATTGATAAATAAAATAGTTGTTTATAATTCTCCAGATCATAATAGTAGAATTTTGAGTGGCCAGCTGGAGTTTAGCGACGGGAGTATAATTGGGGTAGATTTGCCTTTAGATGGGACAGCATTGGCCGTGGAGTTTTCTGAAAAGAAAACGACTTATGTTCGGTTTCAAAGCAATGAATGTTCAGGGGGAAATGCGGGATTGTCCGAAATAGAAGTGTATCCTTCACCCAATCAATACCAAGAACCTGTAGACTGGGTGGATCCCTATATAGAGACAAACAGAGGACGCTTCTTTCTTTTTGCCACCGGGTCAAGGCCATATGGGGTGATTTCGGCTGCTCCAATGACCAAAAATTGGAATAATAGCGGAGGTGGCTATGCTTATTTTTCCAAAGAAATTTTAGGATTTCCTCAAATCCACGCGTGGACTTTATCTGGTCTAAATCTGATGCCCACCTTGGGAAATATTGACCCCACATTGGGAGAAGGCGAGTGGAAATCTCCGTTTAAGCATGATGACGAAATAGTTCAGCCCGGATATCACCGTGTTTTTTTACCCAAAAGTAAAGTATGGGTTGAACAAACTTCCACAGATAGGGTGAGCTTTTATAGGTTTAAATGGACAGAAAACACCGAAGCACAGTTGTTATTGTCCTTACATGGCCCTTTAGGCAATAGTAAGATGACCAATGCAGATGTCAAGAAAATCAATGAAAGGGAGTTTGAAGGCTCAATAAGTTCGGTAGACAGGGCATATAATGTTGGCCCAAATGATGTAAAGATTTTCTTTGTTGTTCAGGTGGATAAAAAATTCCGTTCTTTCGATGGGTGGAATGGAAAAGAAAGATTCCAAGATATTTCTACCATAAAGGGGGACAGTGTAGGAACCTCTATGGCTTATAATGTGAAGGCAGGTGAAGAAGTAAAATTGAAAATAGCTGTTTCTTATACGAGTATTGAAAACGCACGAAGAAATTTGACTTCCGAATGTGAGACATGGGATTTTGATGTGGTCAAGGCGGAGAGCAGAAACGTGTGGAATGATTGGCTAGAAAAAATAAAGGTTGAGGGAGGAACAGTAGAACAACGGATCAAGTTTTATACCGATTTATGGCACGTATTGCTTGGCCGCCATAGAATAAATGATATAAATGGTGACTATCCAGACCGAACTACAGGTTCAAGAGTGATAGCAGGGTCTTGGGGAGGAAATGTTGAAGGGCCTATTTTTAAGATAAAAAATGCCGGTGTAAATGCTGAAGGAACTGTAAAGCACAACATGTACAATTCAGATGCTTTTTGGTTGACCCAGTGGAATCTGAATGTGCTTTGGGGATTAGCCTGGCCAGAAATTCAAGATGATATGGCAGCATCAATGATAGCCTACTCGAATAATGGGGGATTGATTCCCCGTGGACCTTCTGGAGGAGGATATTCCTTTATAATGACAGGATGTCCGGGGACCAATTTAATCGTAAGTGCTTTTATGAAAGACATTCTCACCAAGACCGATCATAAGAACGCTTTCCGCCAAATTAAGAAGAATCATTTACCGGGTGGGATGTTAGGAGCAGCTACCGATATAACGTTTTATACTGATCATGGATGGTGGCCTGATAATGCTGGGATTAATATTGAAGCAGCATTTCAAGATTGGGGAGCTGCTCAAATGGCTAAGAAGTTAGGGGAAATGGATGATTATGAATTTTTTCATAAAAGAGCTCAATCCTGGAAAAATTGTTTTGATTCTGAGAACAAGTTATTACTTCCTAAAAATAAGGAGGGGGATTTTATCCATAAGAACCCTTTGGAGGGAAAGGGCTTTGTAGAAGCCAATGCTTGGCAGGCAACATGGGGGGTGTCTCATGATATCAAAGGGCTGTCTGAGTTGATGGGAGGGGATGAGGTTTTGATAGAAAAACTTAATTACGCTTTTGAGCAGGAGGCGGACAATAATTTTGTCCATAGTTATGGAGCAGGGCATATCAGTTATGCCAATCAGCCAGGGTGTTCCAATGCTCATGTATTTAGTTATGCCAATGCGCCTTGGCTCACCCAGTATTGGGTTCGCCAAGTAAATGAAAAGGCCTATGGAGGAATTACTCCAGACTTGGGGTATGGTGGTCATGATGAGGATCAGGGCCAAATGGGGGGAGTCAGTGCTTTGATGTCCATGGGGCTTTTTAATATTGTGGGTACCGAATCTTCCAAACCCTACTATGAAATAACCGCTCCTGTTTTTGATAAAATATCCATAAAACTGGATAGTAAGTATTATTCAGGAAAGGAGTTCATTATTAAAACCAATAATAATTCTAAAGAGAATTGTTACATACAAAAGGCAGAATTGAATGGGCAGAGACTGGATAATTTTTGGTTTTACCATGAAGATTTTGCCAAAGGAGGAGTACTCGAACTGTGGCTAGGGGACAAACCTAATAAAAATTGGGGCTTGGAAATGTATCCTCCTGTAGATTGAAAAAATGCCCAAAGATATTTTTTAGGATTATAGATAGGGGCATATCACCTGTTAATCTATTTACAATAGGAGGCAGATAAATATGATAAAGGAAATTTAATAAAGTTGTTTAAGGCGCATCCTTAATTAAAAAATATGTATATCCGCAAAGACACCAGTAGCTCTAAGTTAGCAAACGATCTCTCACAGAATACACAGAAACCCCCAGAAAAGGTTTTTTAGTTCCGTGAAATTCTGTGGAATCTGTGAGAAATAAATTTACTGGTGTAATTCCGGATAATCGTATTAAAAAAAATACGAAAATGAAAAGTATTAAAATCACAGTATTCTTATTATTGTTAGTTTTGACGAATTTGCCATTATTGGCCCAAAGGGAATTTACACCTGCAGATCCGGAATATTATGCCATGCATAGGGAGGATATTACCTTTGATGATGAACAAGTCCTTTTGGTAAATTACAGGGGATTTGTTTCTCCAAGACAATACAGTGTAACCCAGTTTACCAATGTTCGGTTTTTACCGATTGGGGCTCCAGGTTACGAATTCAATCTGAATTTTTTTGATAAAGGTACAGGACGGTTAATTGAAGACGATGTGCCTACCAAATGGAAGTCTTGGGTAGATGATGGAGAAAGTTATGATCCGCTGGGATCAAATTTTCGTCCTAATTCACCTTCTATTATGGTTACCCAAGATGAGAAATGGCAACCTAACCAGTACCATAGAACGGCCACTTTCCATAAGGAGTACAACCACAAGTGGGCGAGCTTTTCTGCCGAAAGCTGGACTAATGTTTCCTTCGAAGATGATGAAGTTTTCATCAAACTCAAGCTTGTCAACCGCAATTCTCAGGATTTAAATATGACCATCATTCCAAATCAGGTAGCTGAAAAAATGGAATGCCATTTTAAAGAAGGGGAGACAAAAGCTGATTCAATTGATGCCTTTACCTTTGGAAGTGAAGTAGCCCGCGCTAGGGTATCTTCTTCAATAAAAGAAGCCAGTGACAAGGGGTTTGAAATCAGTATCGCACCGGGAGAAAGCCAAACGTATTATTTTGCCATAAAATTTTTCCAACCAGAGCATGGAGCTCCCGAAATTTATCAATCCGATATTAAGGAGCGTATGGAAAAGGCGGATAAGAAGAGCCGTGAGATGTTGGAATGGGCCTATGGGAAGCTTCCTAAATTTAGTAGTTCCAATAAGCAACTGGAAGAATATTACTACCGTTGTTTGCTTTCTGTTTTGATGAGCCGTTATGAAAACCCCAATTATATATCGGATGTTTTCTGGGCTGTAGGAACTTGGCCATATACCATTAGCTGGGATAATTCTTATTCATCGGATGTATTGGCCATGTTGGATCCAGAAAGCTTAAAAGGGGCCATATTAACAGATTTTGAGCAAGTACAGCTGAAGAGAACTTATGTAGGGTGGAACGGAGCACATTGGGATATTCTATATATTCAAGAGCCCTTTGCCCTTCAAATAATGATTGAAGCCTATTTAAGACATACTGGTGATTTTTCAATATTTGATGAAAAAGCCGCAGGGAAATCTGTTTGGGAATGGATGATGGCCTGGGTTGATGAACTGCAGGAAAACTACACTAATTCCATCGGTTTGATAGATGTAGGTTACAATACCGAAAAAATCATAGAAATACGTACCGATGGATATAACCATGCTGTTCCCATTACCAATACCTTAACCATTGATTTGCTTTATACTATGGCAGATTGGGCAGAAATGAAAGGAGACGGCAAGTTGAATCAAAAATACGTGAAGGAAGCCAATGCGTTAAAGGGATTGGTTGATAAATACATGTGGAATGAAAAATTGGGATGGTTTGATAATTTCTATCCTGATGGGACTAAAGGTACCATATGGACCTATCATTTATTTGATTTGTTAGGGACTGATTACCTGCCCGATTATCAGGCATATCGCTTAGTAAGCCATTTACAGGAAGGTGAATTTTTAGGGAAGTATGGAGTGTACTCTATCGCTCGACGTGACAGTGTACATTGGGATTTAATTGACTCAGACTGGGGAGGCGGAGGCCAATATGCTGGAATGCCAGGGCGTATTTCTCGAAACCTTTATCAAAGAGGTTTTGCAGGCAAAGGATGGGATGTGTTGAAGCGAAATATACGATATATTGATCATTTCCCCTATCTACCGCAAAATCCCCGTATTGATGCGCCAGAACAAGACCGTTCTTCCATGCCTGTTCAAATTGCTGCAGGTGCAGGAGTTGAGGCCATTGTTTTTGGAACCTTTGGTGTGAAAATGGAGAAAGATCGTCTAACAATCAAACCATTTAATCATGAAGATATTGGCCAGGCCTCTCTAAAAAACATCAACTACCAAGGGCGAACTTTTGGTATTCAGTTAGACCGTAAATCTTTTTCTGTTTATGAAGATGATGTTCTTGTTGCCACAAAGTTTTATGGTGAAGAAGTAGTTATAAAAGGCAAATAAATAATACGGGCTGGAAGAGGATTCCAATCATTTGTCTTATTGAATCTAAAAGGAGAATGAATACTCATTCCCAAAAGAACAATTGAAATTATAATAGTAGGTAATAGTGGTTTGTGAATACCTGTTGTGCAGATGATAGTCAACAGGTATTTACTTTCTCTTCAAATAAATAAAAAAATGCAACGATTATTAAAAACAGAAAAATGGGCAAACCTGCCCATGCGTCCAGGATTCGGGTCGTTTATGCACCCTACAGAGGATAAATTGACGCTAATAAAACAATTAGGGGTCGATGAAATTATCCTGAACATGTACAGGAACAATCTCATTGATACCAATTTTGATAAATTGCCTCTTCCGGGAGACCATCAATGGGAATACAAGGACCTGCTGATGTTGCGTAAAACCATTGAAAATGCAGGGATCCGGTTTTTGGCTTTGGAAAACATGCCGTTTTCATTTTACGATAAAATAATGATGGGACAAGCCGGTAGGGAAGAACAATTAAAACATGTCCAAGAAACTATCGCCAATATGGGATCCGCAGGAATACCCGTACTGGGATATGGTTGGACACCGACGGGAGTTTGGCGATCTTCTACTACCTATCCTATTCGCGGTGGCGCGCACTCTATGAGTATCGACCTTGATGATTTTAAAAGGGCTCCCCTTTCGCATGGTCGCGTATTTTCAGAAGAGGAAATGTGGGATTACTATCAGTATTTCCTTGAAGGTGTATTACCTGTAGCGGAAGAGGCGGGTGTAACCTTGGCACTGCATCCTAACGACCCTCCAGTACCCAGTTTAGCCGGTGTACCCCAACTTTTTAGAAGTTTTGATGCGTACAAAAAAGCAATGTCGATGGTCGAAAGTGAAAATCATGGTTTACAATATTGCTTAGGTAATTTTTCGGCAATGGGTGAAAACCTAGACGAAGTCACCGAATATTTTGCAAAGCAGGACAAACTGGTTTATGTGCATTTTCAAACAGTATCCAACTCGTTGGTTAATAATAATAAATTGAACGAAGTTTTTGTAGATATGCCGGGGTATTATAACCCTGTATCGATGCTTAAGAAACTAAAAGAAGTTGGGTATCAAGGGATGATTATGCCAGGGCATGTACCCAAAATGATCGGCGATGTTTCATGGGAAGAACGTGGTCGTGCTTTTACCATTGGATACATCAAAGGGATATTGGCATCACTCAACTATGAAGAATAATATAGTTTTTTTATCCCTAATTGCCGCTTTAGGAGGCTTCTTGTTTGGGTATGATACGGCCGTCATATCGGGGACCATAGGGTTTGTGAAAGCACAATTTGAACTTAACTCTGTAATGGAAGGTTGGTTTGTGAGTTCAGCACTGCTGGGGACAATTTTAGGTGTTTCCTTTGCCGGTGTGTTAAGCGACAAATATGGACGGAAATATATGTTGATAGTGTCGGGAATGTTTTTTGCACTTTCAGCAATTGGTTGTGTGTTATCAGTATCATTTACAGAACTGGTAATTTACAGGTTACTTGGAGGGATTGGGGTAGGCATTGCCTCGATGTTATCTCCACTTTATATCTCTGAAATTGCTCCGGCAAAGAGCAGAGGAAAACTGGTAGCTCTTTATCAATTGGCAATTAGCCTAGGCATACTGTTTGCCTATTTTGCTAATGCCCATTTGTTAGCGATATCTTCCTCAAGTGCTTTTGAAGATTCTGGCGAGCTGATACACAAAATCTATGTGACTGAAGTTTGGAGAGCTATGTTAGGGAGTGAGACTATTCCCGCAATTTTGTTTTTGGGATTACTTTTCATGATACCCAAAAGTCCACGATGGCTCTCGATGAAAGGAAACAATCGACAGGCGAAAGAAATTCTTCTCCGTTTTGGATCGGAAAAAGAAGCCGATGAGAAAATTCAAAGAGTACAAAAAGTTCTTTCCAAAGAGTCAGGGGGTATTAAAATGGTGTTTTCGGGGCCATTTAAGCTTCCTCTGTTTCTGGGCGTATCTTTGGCCATTTTGAGTCAAGCCAGTGGTATCAATGCCATCATTTATTATGGCCCCAAAATCTTGGAGCAAGGAGGGCTGCAATTGGACGATGCACTGGGTGGACAAGTCATTATCGGTACTGTAAATGTAATGTTTACTTTAATCGCTTTATGGAAAATTGACAGTATGGGGAGGAAAAAACTTCTTTCTTATGGGGTTGTAGGAATAATGATCTCATTGGTCATCATTGGATTCCTGTTCTTCTTGGAAATGAACAATACTTACTTATTGATGACTTTTATATTGACCTTTATTATTTGCTTCTCTTTCTCTTTCGGCCCAGTGCTTTGGGTACTGTTGTCAGAAATATACCCCCTTCAGATTAGGGGGGTAGCCATGTCTATAGCAACTATGGCCGTGTGGGTAGGAACCGCTTTTGTAGGTCAGATGACGCCTTGGTTCCTTGAAAACCTTCAACCTCATGGTACATTTTGGTTTTTTGCAGTATGCATGGTGCCAGCCATTTATATTGTTCTAAAAGTACTTCCGGAGACAAAAGGAAAAACTTTGGAAGAAATTGAAAATTATTGGATGAATCAAAAACGATATGAGACGATTAGAAAATAAGGTTGCTATTGTGACCGGAGCTGCAGATGGAATAGGTCTCGCTATCTGTCAAGCTTTTGCCAAAGAAGGAGCTGTTGTTGTTATGAGTGACATAAATGAGGCAAAGTGCAAACAGGAGGCAGACAAACTGTTAAATAAGAATCAAAAGGTATTGGCTCTGCATTGTGATGTCGGTGATACTGCTTCAGTGAACAAAATGGTTGAAACCTGTATAGAAAAATATGGGAGAATTGATGTACTTGTAAACAATGCGGCAGTTCCCATATCAGGAAAGGTCGACAATATGCCTGATGAAGACTGGGATCGGCTCATGAATATAAATCTCAAAGGGGTGTTTAGATGCATCAGGGCTTGTATTCCTTTTATGATTTCAGCTAAATATGGAAGTGTTATAAATATTTCATCTGTACAAGCCCATCAAAGTTTTGATGACTGGACAGCTTACGCTGCAGCAAAAGGAGGGGTTAATTCAATGACCAATCAGTTGGCAGGTCAATTTGGAAATATAAACATCCGGTTCAATTCAATTTCACCTGGCACAATCTTGACGCCAATGGCCTATGAACGGGTGAAAAATGAAGGGGTGGGATATTTGAGCGCTTCGGAGAATCAGGCTGCCATGATGCGGTGTGGTGAACCACATGAAGTGGCCATGGCCGCAGTTTTTTTAGCCTCTGAAGAGTCGTCTTTTGTTACCGGAGATGATCTGAAGGTTGATGGAGGAGGATGCTCGTTGCCAAGATATATGAAATCATAAATAGTGCCTGAAACCAAATATTAATAGTATGGTTCAAGGTCTTTAAAGTGGGGGTTGCATGGCCGTCTTCTTAGAGTTTTTTGGAAAAAACAGCAAAATGGAAAAAGACCATAAAGACATATGCTGGTTATTATGATTAGTTTATCATTTCAGCTGAGTAAAAGTTGGTGTAATTTATAAGTAAGAAAACCAATAAAAAGGGACAAAATCATCAATCTCCATAAAGACATAGGAGATTGATGATTTTGTCCCTTTTAAATGAACTTAAATAGGAAGTGTAAGGCATTCAGGAACCTAAGTTGTGGTTTTGTCCTTTTTGAAAAACTCTTCCAATTCATTTTTACTATATCCACATATTTCATTAAGGATTTCCTCGGCATGCTGGTTTAAAAGAGGGGCTGGGGAGTATATCTTTTGTGGGGTATTGCTGAATTGCACAGGGAAACCAGTGGTTTTCACTTTACCTATCGTTGGATGGTCTATTTCTATGATCATCTCATTATGCTTAATTTGGGGATCATTTACCATTTCATCAAAGGTGTTGACCTGAGAACACCAAATATCTTCTTCCAGCAATCTTTTTAGCCAGTAATCAGTGGTATTGGTTTCCAATACTTTTTCAAAATCCTTTCGGATTCCATCCCTGTTTTCGATGATATTATTGGAAGCATATTGGTCTGATGCATATTGGGGAATCTCTAGAATATTTGCCAGTTTTTGAACTGAATTCATACCGATGGCTATATATCCGTCTTTGGTATGGTATAAGCCGTAGGGGGCACCAATCCAAGGATTTGGGATTCCACTTTCACTGCGTTCCGGAGAAGAGCCTTTGTACAAATAAGCGGTGATTTCTTGAATGTGAAAACCTACCACAGAGCTTAAAAGGTTGGCTTCAATTTTTTGCCCAACTCCTGTCTGGATTCGGGAATATACAGCGGCTAAAACCGATTGGTTGATAAAAAGACTGGTCAATAAGTCTGCTTGGCCTACTGCAGTGACCACTGGTAATTGCCCTTTTAAGCCATTAAGCGCCGGGGCCCCACTTATTGATTGTGCTAGAAGGTCTTGACCGGGCCGATGCTTATAAGGGCCGGAAGCTCCGTATCCTGAGCTTGAACAATAGATCAGTTTAGGGTTGATTTTTTTCATTTCCTCATACCCAAGTCCCAAACGTTCCATTACGCCTGGGCGGAAATTCTCCAATAAAATATCAGCTTTGGAAATAATATCCTTGGCTATTTTGTTACCCTTTGGATCCTTTAAATTCAGAGCAATACTTCGCTTATTCCGATTAAAGCTAACAAAGGAAATACTTTCGTTGCTTGGATAAAGGTTGCCATAAGAATAATGTCGCATCCAATCTCCTTTTTCAGGCTCTATTTTTATAATATCTGCCCCCATATCTCCTAGCATTTGGGTAGCCCAGGGTCCTTGTGCCAGTTGACTGAAATCTGCAACGATCAAGCCTTTCAATGGACCAGATTTTTCATTCCTATTTTTCATAAATTTGATTTTGTTGTTGGGAATACAACACATACAGGTGATAGTATTTCTTTTGTTCGATGGTACTCCTTGAGTGTACCATCCTTCTCAATTTTATATACCACAGTGTCGTGCGAGTTTTGGTGACAGGCTATAAGCCAATTTCCATCGGGGGTAATATTAAACTCTCTTATCTCCTCTCCATCGGTATAATAGATATCTCTTACTTCTAAATTCAATTCATTGATTTTCAAAAGGGTAATGGCTTCCAGGTTTCTATTGGCTACATAGAGATATTGCCCGTTTGGGTGAATCCTTATAGCTGATCCGCTTGGGTCACCAGTGAAATTTTCTGGTAGCGAGGAAATGGAGTCGATTTCTTTAAATACATCTTTTTGCCTTTTTAGTATGGAGACCCTTCCAGATAATTCATTGATGACATAAGCAATATTTCCTGATTGGTGAAATACCATATGTCGGGGACCTCCGCCTTTGGCCACTTGACAATCCTGTTCGGGACTTGGCACGAGTTTTTCGTCTTTCATCCGATAAGCTTTTATTTTGTCTATCCCCAAATCACATGCGTAAATCTCAACATGGTTGGGATGTACTGCGACCTGGTGAGCGTGGGGACCTTCCTGCCTGTTTTTATTGATACCGGAGCCTAAATGTTGATGAATTGTATGGGCTTTTTTTAGTGCTCCTGTTTTCTCTAAGGGATAATGAACGATATTTCCGGACATATAACAAGCTATTAAAACCTGGTTCTGGTGTACGGCAATATGGCATGGAAAGCTTCCTGGAATCAATTGTTCATTGAGGAATTGCAAAGATTTATCAGGCTTGATCTTAAAGGCTTTCACCTTGGGTTGTTCCCCTTCATCTAGTTCAGTAATACAATAAAGGTGGGAATTGCTTTCGTTTATTGCCAAATAGCTTGGATTTCGTTCGGAGTAGCTATTGACAATTTTTAGCTGACCATTATCGGTGTCGAGTTGGACTGAATAAATTCCTTTTCCTATTCCCCCAAATCCTGGAATAGGATATTCTGAATAACTTCCAATGTAGAAATTGAGTGGGCTCATTTTGACGATGATTTTAGGATAAAGTCCCTGATAGCTTCTTGGGCGCTTTCACTATGAAAAAGGGCCTCTACTGTTTTTCCTTCCTCTTCGGTTTTTTCTTCAAAAGGAATAGGAGAGAGGCTTAATTGGGCCAGACGCTTAAGTTCTCTTAGTGATTGTATAGGTCTTCTGGCCAATTTCGCGGCATACGACTCAACTTCCTTTTGGAAATTTGTTTCTTCATAGATATGGTTGACAATACCCCAATCTTTGAGCGTCAAGGCATCGTACTGTCCCCCGGTAAAAAGCATTTCCTTAGCTCTGTTTATACCGGTTTTTTGGATCAGGCGCTGGGTTCCTCCACCACCTGGAATTAAGGATAAAAAGACCTCCGGTAAGCCTAGTTTCGCTCCTTTCACTGCCAGTATCAGATCACAGGCGAGCGCAATTTCAAAACCGCCTCCCAATGCATATCCATTAACTGCTGCAATCCATGGTTTTTGGGCTTTTTCTATGCCAGCATACAGATCATTGCCTCTAATTTGGAAGGCTTTAAATTGTTCTGGACTTTGGTTGCCATATTCTTTGATATCGGCCCCAGCCATAAATGCCCTTCCATTACCCGTAATTACGCCAACTGAAATACTACTGTCGCTATTTATATCTTCAATTCCGGCAATGATTTCATCCATCATTTCCCTGTTCATCGCATTCAGTTGTTCGGGTCTGTTCAATCTAAGGGTCCCGATTCCTGCTTGCTTTAGAATGGATATGTTTTTGTACGTATCTTTCATGGTTTCCTAATGGATTGATAGAGTTGATTGAGATTTTGCATCATGGAATCGGAAGAACTACCCTTGCTTATGCCTTGGTGCAATAGATCTGCCCCTTTCTCCTGGAATTCATTCCATCTAGGATGCTGGGGCCTGACATAGGCTTTTTCCATGGTTCTTTTTGTGGAGGAAAAAAAGTCAGCGCATAAGCTATTGGCCTCAGGACTGTCCCATGCCTCTATATTGGCTGGTTGGCCGTCATTATAGGTATAAATTCCTTTTTGAACTGATGCACTGGCCACATACTGAAGGTATTCGACTGCAAATTCCACAAACATGGATTTTGCAGAGATGGCGAGACCTACCCCACCTAAAATGGTCGAAATATCATTGGACGGATTGATCGGGCTATCCGAAAAGTGAACCAAATGCTCCGCAAAGCCATTCCTTGAATAATTAGTGTATCCAAAAAGATAGGGAGCATAGATGATTTCATTTTCGGATGACATTTGATTAAGAACCTCTATGGGGTTTGATTTAATTGAGTCCGGATGAAGGAATTTAAGACAAAACTTCAGTTCATCTAAAACCGCTGCTCCAATGGCGGGGTTGATTTTTCCTTCTGAAATAAAGTTGCTACCTCCATCTTGGGCACAGAGTGTCAAGAAATTGCACCACAGATCTGTGGGGCAAAGAGGCCAGGCAGTGTAATAGCCTGAGGGAATATTTTGTATAAAGTGGATAAGCTCTTTACGCTTTGAAGGCAGGGTTTGATTTAATAGGCTTATTAGGTCCTTTCTGGAGGCTGCCACCAATGCGGCTGCATCAACTGGAAGTGCATATAAATGTCCCTCGTATTGATAAGAGTCAAAACTGGGGCCTACGGATTGTTCCCTTAATAGGTCTAAAACTGAATGGGGGAGCTGTTTTTCCAATGGTACCAGCAGGCCGTTTGAATGAGCCTGTCCCATATAAGGATGGTCAATGGTGATAATGTCATAAGTGTCAATAAGCTCCTCAATAGGCATGTCTCCAAATTCTTTTAAGCTCCTAATATTCCATTCTATGGATATATTAGGATGTAGTTTTGAAAAGGACTTTGAAGTGGCTATTAAGGGATGGTATCCTCTGGGATGATCCCAAGCTATACCTTTAATGGTGATTAGGTCAGACATAAATTATAGTCTTTTGATGAGATGAGGAATAGGGATAAATGATACAGGATAGCGTGCTGACGTTTAAAATATCCTGTATCACTTAAGTAAATAGGAAGTAGTGACCAACAGCAAGTTGTGGATACTCCCAAAGAAAGGCTTAACCTTTCATTACATGATGCCGAACTTATTGAAAGCATCTACCGTACTCATGCCGTTTTCCAGTGCTTCTTTTACCAATTGCTCCCCTCTTGCTTTTTCAATGGCACCAGTGAAAGCCTCATCAACCGCTTCTTTCGGGATGATTAGAACTCCATCTATATCACCGTATACCATATCTCCGGGGTGTATCCTTATGCCTCCAAATTCTATCGGAACCCGGTAATCTATGACTTTTCCCCTTGGACCTTGATCCTGGGCATATCCCCCGAGGGAAAAGGTAGGGAAATTGAGTTTTAGAATTTCTTTTGAATCTCTGGACCAACCGTTTAACACCGCTCCAGCTCCCCCTAGTTTCATGGCTCGTGTGCTCATTAATCCTCCCCATAAAGCATAAGAGGGGGAGGATCCTGAGCAAATATAGACTTCGCCTTCTTTTAAGTCATCTAAGGCTTCAAACATCAAACCAAAGGGTTTTTTCATCAAAGGGTTGTGACTGTTTTCAGCCGCTTCCTCAAAAACATCTGCCTCCAATACAGGCATGGCGCGACCAATGACTACAAAATCATCATTCAAAGGCTTGATATGAGGAGGTAAAAATTGGTGCAGATAGCCCATTTTATCCAATATATCTCCCACCAGAGCCACAAATAGCTCTTTCTTTGCTATTTCATAGAGCTCCTGATCGGTATTCCACAAGGTTTTCATTTCTAATGTTTTTTGGTTTATTGAATTTTCTTAATACTGATTTATTCCTTGATTTCTAGGCTAAATGTTTCAATAGAGTATTTGCCAATATTTAGTTCAGGGGAAACTTTAACCGGGTTTTCCTCAATAATATTTGTGTGGCTAATGGATGGGATTTTAAAGAAGGAAGAAATAGTTACCTTTTTCTCCTCACCCTCCAAATTGTACATCCTGGCTATCAAGTCATCTGAATCCTCTGCTTTTTTTACCGTTGTGACAATGATATCTTCATTATCCAAGCTGAAGAAGCTCAAGGTTTCTGGTAAATGGGCATCTATTGAAGTGTCAGGGTAGACAACTACCTGTAGAGGCTCATTTTTTTGTTTTGCAATCCGTTGGCCCTCTAGACTTTCTGCCTTATTCGAAGTTAGTACATGGTCAAACTCATGATCCCCAGCTTGGGAATACTCATTTCCTTCCCAATGGCATGACGTCCTGCTGGCCAAGAGCAAATGTTGTAGCACTGCCTGATCATTTTGATGTTCCGTGGGATCTACCCAATCGGCGGCAGCAACAGAGGAACTTAATGTAACGGAGATTTCATCATCAGTGGCAGAAATCCAATCTATTATCGCCCGTGGATGGACATCTTTACACAGTGGAGTATACCGTTCCCCCGCTGTTTTTATTTCATCTTTGCCTACCCGTACTCTGCCAAAAGGAACCTCATGTGCTATTTCTGGATTGTTCATGTTGACAGGGAAAGCAGTCCTAAATTCCCGGTACAATTCACCTGTCCAGTTTCGAAAGCTGGTATTAAAATAAATACGTTTAAGTTCGTGATAGACGGTTACGTCTTGTTGGACTATAGCATGCAGGATTTGTTGTTCTTGTCGGTAAGTGGTATAAACTGGGCCATTTTCCAAAACCTTCCATTTTGATTGGTGATTGCTAACTTTATCAAAGTCAACCATACTGGGTTGCTGTACATCGCCAAATTCTCCTGCACCATTGCCCACGGATTGCATTGTGAATACTTCACCTATCTTAAAATTACCAGAGGTAAACAGGTCTCTATTAAATTCCTTATCATATACCTGGGCGATTCCACCATTTTCAAAAGTGATTTTATAGTAGGGGTTTTCAAAGAAATGAGGAGTTGCCTTACTTGGAATGTCATCCTTGCTATCTTTCGAAGCGGAAACATAGTAGGTAGCATAACCCATGGAAGGAATGTCCTTGGCTATAAACGTGATTTCAGCACTTTTAATACTTCCATCCTCATAATAACTGAGCTTACTGGTTTGAGTAGGCACGGATCGTTTATTTGCAGTGGTTACCGTGATGCTTTTTGCTTCACCTTTTTCAAAATTGACGGTAGTAGTAACCGGGTCAGTTCTCAACCAAGATAGGCTGTTGAACAAAACGATTGGAATACCCAATTTTTCGTTTTTATTGATTTTGGTGGCAATGAAATTGATTCCTTGATTTAGCAAATCCTGCCCCATGGTTTGGGATTTAACCAAGTTCTCTTTAAACAAATTGTCAGTAATGTCACCATCGTGACCTCCCCATCCATGGTCGGGATAAATTTTGGCCTGCCAGGCCTCGTCAAAAGTCTCATAGGGATAAGGCATCCTTTTTGGATCCAATACATTTGAAATGGAGAGAAACTTTTCAGCAGCTGGAAGTAATTTGGAAGCTTTTCGGCTTGCACTTAGTGCCTCATGGTGTCCCGGACCATGGATGTAAACCCACACATTGGGTCGCTCCCCCATAATGGTGTCTATGTTGGTGGATTTTTGTGCCGCGAGTGGCATATATTCATCCACGGTCATTAATTCCATCTTGGGAAGGTTTAGCGCTTTTTCCTCACCTTGATCATCCTGAAGTGAATCAAAGGAATTCCAACTGGCAATGAAGTCAGAATAGTCAATGGCCGGTAGCATGTCCTGACTTGATAAAAGAGGGGTTTGGATTTCACTTCCTTCAAAGTTCTTTTCCCAAAACAAGATTTGCTCGGCACTGTATTTCATTTTTTCGTTTAAATCTCTGCTCAGGTAGAGCAAGTCATTGCCATAATGGCCAGGGGAATACGTAAACACAGAACTTCCGTCAGGGCTTGCCCAATGAAACATCCCCTTGGCATGTCTACTGATAATCATATAATCTACTCCCGCTTTTTTTAGAATTTGGGGGATTTGTAAGGATTTACCAGGAACATCCACATTCCAGTATACTTTAGAATCGTAGCCTCCAAAAGTTTTCTTTACCCATTTTTTTCCTAAATAAAGTTGCCTAACCTGATCTTCGGCATCGTACATGTCTTCATAGGGGCAATTATAGGTAGCCCCCACAGAAATCAGTTTATTGTTTAGGAGAGTGGTCAATTGTTCCTGAGCTTCAGGATGCCGGTTCATATATTCCCTAAGCATAAGCCCATCTTCGATATCAAAACCATAGTCTTCGCGGATGAAAGCATCCCGGAGTACAGGTTGTAATAACAGGGTGTCTCTCAGTATGATGCATACTTCAGGACGATCTACCCAGGCAATGTCCTGGTGACTGGAATTCATCAGGGAAACCAGTCCGTTTTCATACCCCTTCTCAAAGAAGTTACTATAGGTAGAAAGGAAGTCTGGTTGGTATAATTTGGAGAGTGAGGCATACCATCCATGAACGTCATCAGCTTTGTGATGAAAGAGGAAATTACCTTTTATATCGGAAGCGGACATTTTACCATCACCGTTTTCAAAAGCTATTTCAAGTTTTTCCTCCCCATACAAAACAGAAAAGCTTTTTTTCGGGGATTGAATGACAAATGATGCCTTAGAAAGATCACCCTGTTGCTGTAATACTTTTCTTTTACTTTTTATGCCATCGCTGATGAGTTGTATCGCTTTACCTGCGAAGTGAGCAGGAGCATCTATGTATAAAGCGTTTTGCTTTTCACGAACCATAAATGCTGCTTCGGAAGTCACAGACTTTTTTAACCTTTCCACAGCATCCGTGGCTTTGAAGACCATAAGCCAACAATTGGAGTTTTTCTTATGACCTACTATTTTTATAGTGGCACTTTTTCCTTTTTGGACTAAACCGGTTGGTACAGTTAATCTTAAAACTCCCAATCCATCACCATTGGCATCTCTTTTTACAATGATGTATTCCAGTTCACCGTTTCCGGGGTTATCGGTAACTTGTACCGTCCCGTCTTCGAGGGAATTAAATGTCAAAAGGTGTTTTCCGTTGACATGTATATCGAAAGGTTCTCTCAGGTTGAGATCGATATCACTGAGCATCATAAAGGAGACTTTGTCCGAGGAAAAATTGTGAGGGACTTCTCCGGTGAGAAATTCAAATCCCATTTCCCCTGTTGTCGCCCGTGCGATCATAGAAACATTGACATCCTCCCTGATAGAAGGGTACTGAAAGAACTCAGAACCAGAAAGCATCTCTTTGAAGCCTTCAATGTCATTCTTACAAATTTGATACAATTGATAATTGACATTCAAGGTTTGAATATGCTTGTTAGTGGAAATCTCATGAAATGGAGAAATTGATTCTCTCATCCCGTTGATTTTACCAAATGAGGGATGAGTGCCGGTTAAGGTGATTATCATCATCACCAAATAATAGACTAGTGCGGTTGAAGGGTGTTTTATGTAACGTTTCATATCAATAATTTTAAACTAAACCGGTTTAGGTTTTTTAGGTAGTTGCTTTATATGCCGATTTTGTTGTGTGATTATTTGAAGTTTTAATGATTTTATAAACCGGTAAGGTATTTATAAAATATAGAATTAATAAATCTAAACCGGTTTAGGTACAATAATACAATATTATTTTGATAAAAGCAATGCAAACGGAATGGGGCATCATCAATAGCTGTAGGTAACGGATCCAATAGCAAAGAAGGGCGATCCGGGAGTGAAATGGATTTCTTCTACGGGCAGGGTCTCATTCTGTAGCCTGGATCTCGTTGCAAATTGCGTTTCGTTCCAATCAGTATTAAATAGATTCTGTATTTTTACTCCGAAATCGAGTTTTTTCCACTTATATCCTATATTCAAATCGAAAACAGTATATCCTTTTGCAGTAATTGTGTTTGTTTCATTGGCTGGCCGGTCTTTGATATGTATGAGCCCCATTCCTCCATAAAAGTTGTTGGGGTGGATCATGTTAATCCTTGACACCAAGGTGAAATCCGGTGCCAATGGGATAAAATTACTACCGCTTTTTTCATCAATATACCTTGCATAAGTATAGTTGGTGTCAAAATTCCAAAATAGCCAAGAAGTAGGTTGTGCCCTGATGCCAAATTCTATTCCCTGTCTTCTTGTTTTTCCACTGGGCTCTACTATACCTTCATCGCCTACATAAACAAACTCTTGATCTAAATGAAGATACCACAGCGCGGAGTTAATCAAAAGTTTATCCATGGGTTTCCATGTCAATCCAAGGTCAGTTCCCCAGGCTGAAGGTAGGGGCTCTTTATTGGTTGCCACTACGGAAACTCTTGTGTCGTTGGAGTGAAACCCTTTACCAGATTTTAGATAGAGTTGAAGCACCTCATTGGGACTATATTTTACTTTTACATTAGGACTTAAAATCCACGTCTCCTTGGTTTTTGGAAGATAGGTGCTTAAAAGTTGGTCATAGTAGTTGAAATTAAAAAAGTCCATTCTCAGCCCTGTCTTGAAAGAAAATTTGGACCATTCGAATTCAAGATTCGTAAAGCCATAGGCATTGGTTTCTAAAATGTTTCCGAGGGACAAACTGTCCAAATTAGTCTTTCTGTTTACTGTATGGGTAAGTTCATTATTGATGCTTCTATCGTTCCTAAAGCCGATCCCATTGTTCCATAGCGCATTAGCATTAAAGAGGTGGAACTGGTTGTTAAATTGGCTCATAAGTCCAAACATTTCTCTTTCCTCCGATTGTCTGATTTGATCTCCATTTATGGGGTCTTGAAGAAAAAATGTGAAATTGGAATAAAGCTCAAAAGCATATTTTGAATAGAAAACGGTGTTCTTAACCGTACTGTGGTGGGTTAATTTCTTATGATGATTAAGGATTAAATTACTTCTTCCGGTAATTCCTCCCTCGGTATCGTCCACTGCACCAAAACGGCTTATCTTTTGTTCCTTAACCAGTCTCTGGGGAATCTGACCTGAAGCATCCCACTGACTGTTAAAATGTGAGAAAGATAGTGACAACCGGTCTTTATCAGAGATTTTTCCAGAGTATTTAAGAAGAAGATTAATCCTATTCAGATTTTGAGGGCTTTCGAAAGGCCCGTCTGTTTGGATTAATTCTGTAGCGACATAAATATTTTCGTCCGCCGTATCTTTGATGTTCCACATCCCCAGAAGGCGGCGACTGGCAAACTGACCGTATTCTACTTTTATTTGATTTTTATCAAGCCTTTCCTTCGAAAGGAATTTTACATGGCCTGCCGTAGAAAAATTACCCTGATCACTGTAATAGGGGCCTTTTCCAAATTCTATATGTTGTAACGTTTCAGGTATAATAAAGTGCAGATCAGCATAGCCCTGTCCATGTGCATGGGAAACCATATTGACAGGCATTCCGTCGAAAGATAAGGATATATCCGTACCATGATCGATATCAAATCCCCTGAGAAAAATTTGCTCAGCTTTTCCTCCTCCTGCATGTTGGCCAAGTATTAGTCCGGGTACTTTTTTTAGAATTTCCTGGGAAGAGTTTACAGGGTTGGTTTTTAAGTCAATATCTGCTATAACTTGATCTATTTCGAAATCAGGAAATACAGTAACCCCGGATATAGATAGCAGTTTCTCCTCCAACTTTATAATTGGATTTATTTTTAAACTGGATAATACGATCAGTGTGTCGATATAATTAAAGTGGCTGATTTTAAGGCTATCAATATTTTCTTTTTTGGAAAGGAAAAACTGTCCCTGTTCATTGGTGCTCGTGTAAAATAGCCCTTGGGTGCTTTGTACAAGCGCTCCCTCAACAGGGGAGTTGTTTTGATCTGTTATGATTCCTGTCAAGGTTTGAGTATAACCCTTGCAGGTGATCATTAAGGTTATTGATACAAGGAGATACCATTTTTTCATAATAGATAGTTTACTTGAAATGGGTTAATTGCGATTCAAATTTTCTAATTTTTTTTCTAATAACCTAATAACTAAAGCGGTTTAGTTATTATTTGGGCTTTATTTTTGACCGAGTAAACTTAGGGCGTAGTGCCATTTAACTGGCCAATGAGAAGGAAAGCGATGGAAGAAATGGGGGAGGGATATGTTTACCTTTAACTTTTTCTTTTGGCTTATATTTTATTAATCTTGATCGAAAGGAATAAATCAAATTTAAACTAAAAACAATAATGTTTTAGATACCTAGTGAAAAAGAGTAGTTTTACAACTGAAGCGGTTTAGTAGTAATATGAAAAAAGTATCCTTAAATACATTAGCTCAGGAACTTGGCTTGTCCAAAACCACTGTTTCAATGGTATTAAATGGCCAGGGCGATTTGCATAAGATTAATGTGGAAACACAAAACAAAATTATAGGCTTGGCCAAAAAGTATAATTACAGGCCAAATCAAATAGCCAGAAACCTGAGTAAAGGTAATTCCATGATTTTGGGTTTAATCGTGCCAAATATAAGAGATAGTTTTTACAGTGATACCGCTTTTTTTGTTGAAAATATCGCTTCCGAGAGAGGATATAAGGTGCTGTTGGGAAGTTCTCGGGAAAATGACAGGAAAGAAGCAGAACTTTTGCAAACTTTTGAGGACCAGCGGGTGGAAGGGATATTGATCGCCTCCACCCAACATAACCTTCCATCTATTCAAAGGATGCATGACAATGGATTGCCGATTGTCCTGTTTGACCGGAATTACGAAGGTGCCAATCTTCCTTCTGTGGGAATTGATAATTATACCGGGGTTCGTATGCTGGTTTATGATATGTTTTCAAAGAAAAGGCTAAAAGTGGGCTATATAGGAGTTGACCTTGATTTGACCCCCTTATTTGACCGAAGAAAGGGCTTTAAGGATGCCATTGATGAAATATATGGTAAAGAACCACTTATAAAAATCGTCCAATACAAAAATTACCGCGAGGAATGCATGAAAGCAGTAAAGGACTTGATCAGTAAAGGGGTTGATTCCATTGTTTTTGAAACCCATTACTTAGCTTTGTATGGGATTCGAAAAATCAATGAACTTGGCATAAATATGCGTGAGGAATTACTGATTGCAAGCTTTGGTGACCATGAAGCTTTTGATATTTTCACTCCCCAGGTTACCACGATTGATTTGCAGGCCAAACAGGTCGCAGAATCTTCTATGAGTTTGTTATTTGATTTAATTGATAGCAAAGACCGTAGTGGAGAGTCAGGAAAGGTGATTGAACCCAAATTGACCAAGAGGGTTAGTTCGAAAGATTAATTCCTGAGAAGGTACCTATTGTTAGATGATCATTAATCGTCGGAATAAGTCCCTAGCACCTTTTTCTAATGATAGCCTCGCCGAGTTTGTAATGATGATTTCCACCGTAATACTATAGGTATCTACGATGGATATGGCTTAGGTTTTGGGCTATTATACAGTGACTCCGTGAATAATGGGGATCCATACCTTGCGGCTAAGACTCCCGCTTAGAAGGTTTACTTATTTTTTGCATGTAGGAGGGGGATTAAGGGGAAATCCAGTTTTTTATTGAAGAAGAAAAAATAATTTTCTTTATTTTTTTGCAACTAAACCGGTTAAGTATATATATTAGCAAAAAATAACTGGTTAATATGTCAATCCTTTACCTGTATTGATAGGGATGTATTGCCAGTGGATTTGGATAAACGATAACCCAGATAATCACTCCTAATAATTATGGATAATGAAAATTTAAATAAACGTTATATTACCCTGGTATGCTTTACCGCTGGCTTAGGAGGTTTCCTTTTTGGGTTTGATACGGCCGTTGCTTCAGGTACTATTGGTTTTTTGAGGGATCAATTTGATCTAGATTCGGTAATGGAGGGATGGATAATGAGTTCTGCTCTTTTAGGAAGTGTGCTAGGGGCAATTATTTCTGGATATTTAAGTGATAAATTCGGAAGAAAGAAAATGTTGATGGTTTCTGCTATTCTCTTCCTTTTATCAGCATTTGGAACCATGCTTCCTGATCAGGTATATAGTTTGGTAATATTTAGGATGATTGGAGGGATAGGTGTTGGGATAGCGGCTATGGTAGCCCCTTTATTTATTTCAGAACTATCACCTGCCCCCTTGAGGGGAAGGCTTGTTTCATTGTATCAATTGGCCATTACCTTGGGGATTTTATGTTCTTACTTTTCCAATACGGTATTACTAAATTTTTCCTCCAGCTTCCAAACCGGCCATGAGGTACTTCGCTATATCTTCGTAGATGAGGTTTGGAGGGCAATGTTTGGCTCGGAGATCGTCCCTGCATTTTTATTCTTTCTTATGTTGTTTTTCGTGCCTAAAAGCCCCCGTTGGTTAACCAAGGAAGGTAGGATAGATGAAGCTTTTGCTGTTTTGAACAAAGTTCACGGGGAAACTATGGCCAGAAAAGAAATGGAAGAAATTAATAAGGCCATACAGCACGAGTCTTCCGATTTCAAACAACTTTTCAAAAAGGGCCTTCGAATGGCCTTAATAATAGGTTTGGCACTCCCTATTATGAGTCAGTTGGGAGGAATAACTACGGTAATGTATTACGCTCCAACTATTTTCGATTATGCAGGCTTCCAATCAAATTCTGCTTTTGGAAACGCCATTTTAATAGGATTCTTCAATATGATATTTACCATTGTTGCGATTTGGAAAATAGATCAATTTGGAAGAAAGCCCTTGTTGATTATTGGATTTCTAGGACTTAGCTTGGCCCTTTTCATAATTGGATTTCAGTTTCAGGATATTGATCAAGGTATGGGGGCAGATGATGTGGGTAATTCATTGATTGGGGCCTTTATATTTTATATCGCCGTATTTGCAGCTACCATTGGGCCGGGAGTCTGGGTGGTGATCGCAGAAATATTTCCCACTAAAGTTAGAGGACGTGCAATGGCCGTGGGAACCACTTCACTATTTGTGGGTTCCACTCTTGTGACCCAGACCTTTCCAGCCCTTAGGGCTTGGGCAGGAATAGAATGGACATTTTGGTTATATGGCCTTTTAATGATTCCTACGGCCATTTTTGTCTGGAAATTTATTCCAGAAACTAAAAATAAAACATTGGAAGAAATAGAAGCTTCATGGAATACATAAGGTGTATGTTCCAGTGAAATTAATAAATAAACCGGCCGGAGTCCTTTAAGGCATAACTAGTGAAGGTGTAATGATTCACCTGAAAGAGGTGATGGTTTGCAGCATTTGTGCAGGTGCTCTGATATTATAGACGAACAATAATAAGTGGACAAGAGCTTATAAAATGATTGATATGAGTAATAAGATAGATCTAAAGGGGAAAAAAGCGCTAATCACAGGGGGGAACTCGGGAATCGGTAAGGATATATGTCGAAAAATGGCTGCCTGCGGTGCAGATATTATTATCAATTTTCTACATAATGAAGAAGCGGCCGAACTCTTAGCCAAGGACTTGGAGTATCAATATGGGATTAAAGCCGTACCAATGCTTGGCGATATCACATCAGAAGAAGCCATAAAAGGCATGTTTGCCAAAGTGGATGAAGAATTCGGGGGGATAGACATCCTTGTGAATAATGCCGGATATGAAAGTGTAGATCATGCAGTGGATATGTCACTTGAAGAATGGGATAAGGTTTTCAATGTAAATCTTCGGGGGGCTTTCATATGTGCTCAGGAGGCAGGGAAAAGGATGATTATGAGGCAGGGTGGTGTAATTATCAATATATCTTCCATCCATGATAAGGTGCCCAGAAAAGGCTTGGTTCACTATTGTGCTTCAAAAGCCGCTTTGAACATGATGACCAAATGCCTCGCCCTTGAATTGGCAGAGAATAATATCAGAGTGGTGGCGGTTTCACCTGGAGCTATTGAGACAGAGATGAACAAGGAAGAAATCAATGCATTTGGAAGGGATAAATTTGAAAAGTGGATTCCTGCAGGGAAAGTAGGGAAGGTGGACGATGTGTCGTGGGCATGTGCTTTTTTGGCCAGTGACATGGCTGACTATTGCACTGGGACTGAGTTATACATAGACGGTGCCTACAAGGAAAGTACAATTCCCTATGATCCAAGACCTAAAAAAGATAATTAATGCGTACGGAAGAGAATGTAAAAGTAAATAATTTGTTGGAAAGGTATTCCTATTCAGGAGCAGGCTATCATCCATTTTTGATTCGGCCAGGCTGGCAAATTGCTAAATTAAATTTTATGCCAGAACAGGGCATAAGCAGTATTACGAAAATTGATGTTCATTTTGAGACTGATGAAGCGTTTATCTTACTTAATGGTACAGCAGTTTTGATCGTGGCTTCGATGGATAATGGAGTGATTGAGTTTAGTTGTGAAAAAATGAAATCCGGTGTCACCTATAATATTCCTAAAAATGTTTGGCATAACATAGCGATGAAAGAGGATGCTGAGGTGATAATTGTTGAGAAAGATCGTACTCATGTTTCGGATTTTGAATACCATGATCTTAACGGGGAAGATCAAAAACGCCTGAAGGATCTTATTATAGAAGAAACAAAAAAATAGAAAAAATGAAATTAGGATTTGGTTTATATAAACACATGCTCAATGAGGAGCATTATAAATTTGCCAAGCAATGTGGGGCTACCCACCTGGTAGTGCATTTAGTAGATTACTTCGGTAATGCGAAAAATAGTAAAGAAAATGCCAATCAGCCTATTGGCGAAAATGAAGGCTGGGGCCCATCGGGAGACGGCAAATTATGGACCTTAGATGAATTGCTGTCGATTAAGAAGGAGATTAATCGACACGGATTGGAATGGGAAGCAATAGAAAATTTTGATCCATCTATTTGGCATGATATTCTGTTGGATGGCCCCAAAAAAGAAGAACAGATTGAGTTGGTAAAGGAGCAGATCCGTATTGTGGGGAAAGCAAAGATTCCAATTTTTGGTTATAATTTTTCATTGGCGGGAGTCTCTAGCAGAGAGGTTGGCCCATATGCTAGAGGGGAAGCTCCGTCCGTAGGCATGAATGGAACCGTGGATGAAACACCCATCCCAAATGGTATGGTTTGGAATATGGTTTATGACCCCAATGCCCCTGAAGGAACGGTGGCTAGAATCAGTCATGAAGAATTGTGGAATAGATTACAGTATTTCTTGGATCATATAGTGCCGGTAGCTGAGGAAGCTGGGGTAATATTAGCTGCACATCCTGATGACCCTCCAATGCCCTATGTAAGAAATACCCCCCGTCTGGTCTACCAACCTCAAATGTATCAACGCTTATTAGACATGAAACCTAGCAAGAACAATGCTTTGGAATTTTGTTTAGGATCTATTGCAGAGATGACTGAAGGGGACGTTTATGAAGCAACAGATACCTATAGTAAACAAAATAAGGTCGGATATATTCACTTTAGAAATGTAGTGGGGAAAGTCCCCAACTATAAAGAAGTATTTGTGGATGAAGGGGATATAGACATGTACGAAATTCTTAAGATTCTTAAGAAAAATGGGTTTGAGGGGGTATTGATTCCAGATCACACCCCACAAATGAGTTGTGATGCTCCTTGGTACGCGGGAATGGCTTATGCCATGGGATATATGAAATCAGCACTTTCTATTGTTAATGGAGGCAAAAAATAGGAAAAGGCTTATTCCAAAACTTTGATTATATCCAGGATGTTAAAGCGTTTTCAGTCTGGAATAGACAAGCTAGGGC
>NZ_BAAHAP010000055.1:25926-38474 GCF_054777495.1 Echinicola sediminis
GCATGTATCTGCTTTAAGTATACTATAGAAGATCCCACCGCGGGAAAATAATGGTGTTTACTTAGCTGTTATTCTCAGATGAGTAAGTGGAAGTACATTTGTGTTTCATATAATTTTGGGTTTTATTATTAATTTGGAAATCTGGATAACACCTGTTGTTCAGATTTTTTTATGGGCAAAATCGTTTTTAATTTTTTCTTTACGAAAATCAAGTTTTAAAATGCTCGTAAATTCCAATTAATTCATCACTTTTAGCTGGTTTTCTCCATCAAAAATATAACATTAGTATCATGAAAATAAAATTATTAACCATCGTTTTGCTATTCTCCACTTTTATGGTGTTTGGGAACGAAAAGCGTTTTTATGTTTCAGATTACGGAATAAATGGTGATGGCATTTCCTTAAATACCTTAGCCCTTCAAAAACTTATTGATAAAGTAGCTGACGGAGGAGGGGGAGAAATAATATTCACAAAGGGACACTACTTGACTGGAAGTATAAGACTTAAGTCCAATATCCACTTGTATTTTGAAAAAGGAGCAGTGATGCTTGGAAGTACTAACCCATATGACTATGAAAGCCTAGAGATGTCCGGGAGGCCCCAGCAAGGAGGTAAAGATGATAATTCTCAGATGGCGCTATTGGTCGCTTATAAAGCGAATAATATTTCAATAACAGGAATGGGAACTATTGATGGGCAGGGAAGGGATTTGGCACTTAACATTGATAGTCTGCACCATATTGGTGAAAATATTGATCCGAAATATAGTGTAAAAAATAGGCGGCCTCATGAAACCATGCGACCGAAATTGTTTCGGTTTTCAACTTGTAAAAATATTGAAGTGAAGGGGCTGACTGACCAATAGTGCTTGTTGGGGGTTGTCTTTTGAACTTTGTCAAAATTTAGAAATCAATGATGTAAAAGTAGTAAATCGAGCTTACTGGAATAATGATGGCATAGATATTACCGATAGTCGAAATGTAAAGATTACCAATTGCGACATCAATACTGCAGATGATGGGATATGTCTTAAATCCTATTATAAGGACCATGCTAATGATAGCATTTACATTGCCAACTGTAAAATAAGAACGAGTGCAAGTGCCATAAAATTTGGTACTGCTTCTTATGGTGGTTTCAAAAATGTGAAAATTGAAAATATTAGGGTTGATGATACATTTCGTTCCGTGATAGCCATTGAAAGTGTGGATGGTGCTGACATTGAAAATATTGAGGTTTCCAATATCAAGGCCTTTAATTCTGGAAATCCTATTTTCATTCGTCTTGGGCACCGGGATGGCCTAGAGCCAGGAAGTATAAAGAATGTTTATATTCATGATTTCAAGGTCCAAGTCCCATTTGGAAGACCTGATATTGATTATGATATGCGGGGGCCAGCCGTCGATTATTTTCATAATCCTATTCCTTCACCCATATCTGGGATACCTGGGCACCATATCCAAAATGTAAAAATTGAGAATGTTGAAATTTCATATCCAGGAAGGGCTTCCAAAGGAATGGCTTATGTGCCATTAAGTAGACTGGACCAGGTTCCTGAGAACATTGATGGATATCCTGAATTTACTATGTTCAGGGAACTGCCATCATGGGGATTTTATGTCAGGCATGTTAAAAATATCAGCTTTAAAAATGTGGTTCTAAAACTCAATAAAGAAGATTTTCGTCCTCCCTTTGTTTTGCATGATGTACGTGACGTGAAATTAGAGGAGCTTAAAATGCCAAAGCAAAGCCATAAGATCATTATAAAAAATACACATAATGTTCATACAGATAGAATGGATTACCTTATTAAAACTGTTGATTAAGAGTGGGATAGAGAAGATGTTCTGTGGTTTTCATAGATTTATTTGAAATAAAAAGGTCCTGACCGCTTAGCAGATCAGGACCTTTTATCTAATTCGATTTCATTATTATAAATTAGGATTTAGTGTGGCGTCATTAGCAGGAACCGGCCAATATAGGTTGTCCTCAGTCAGGGTAAATCCACTAGGTAATGTATGACCTTGGAAGTCACTAAATCCAGTTCCGTTATACACTTTCATGGTTCTCTTCATATCAAACCAGATCAACCCGTTTTCTGCAGGGAATTCCCATACTCTTTGCTTCCAAACCTCTTCCCTAAATTGTTCTTTGCTCAGTCCGGAAATTTCGGGCAATCCCGCTCTCGTGCGAATTTGATTCAGGGTATTGTATGCTTGAGCATTTGCTCCATCAGCTTCATTTTGTGCCTCCGAGAAGGTCAACAGAACATCGGCATACCTAATAAGCCCAACATTTTTGTTGGATACACCATTTGCGGATTTGAAACCTTCATAAAAGAACTTATATACTGATGGGTTAAAGGTATGTCCATCCATTTCACTAAAGAAAAAACCTTGATTCTGTCCTCTCACATCTGTCGATGGGTAAGAGCTTAAAAAGGTTTCTTCTGGTTCCATCCCTCCAAAATGAAGCGGCATATTGGTTACTTTTCCGGCACCACCCAAAGGGCTGTAATAGCTGGAAATGGTAGAAATGACAAAACTTCCATCATATTGGGCCATCAATATATGTTCAGAACCCAGGTCAAAGGCTGGATCACTGAGTTTATCCATCCAGGAAAGTCCTCCTGCATCAGATTGGAAAAGACTATACCAGCCTGCATCGATCACTTCTTTGGCCTTATCTCGTGCCAGTGTGTATTTATCCGATTGATTTAATGGATATCCTGCCATGGTCAGGTATACCTTAGCTAATAATGATTTGACGGTTCCCTTAGAAACCCTTCCAATAGGGGAAGTGTTGGGTAAATCTGCCGACTCTGCTGTTAGTAAGTCGGGGACTATGACACCTTCATAGATCTCTTTAATACCCGTCTTCGAAATTTGTCCGTCGCTTAATGATTCTGTTGGTTTTAAATTAAGGGGAATTTCACCGAATATTTGAACAAGCTGGAAGTAGTAATAAGCCCTTAAAAAATGAGCTTCTGCCAACAGGTTTTCGGATATTTCCTCCGTTAATTCAGGATCATTGATTTTAGGTATGGAATTTATGGCAATATTAGCTGCTTCAATTCCTTCGTAATAGGAGTTCCATAGGGTCAAAAGGTCAGCGTTTCCATCATTGAATTCAAGACGGTAAGCTTGTTCCATGCCAGTGTCTTGGGTGCCCACAGCAGGTTTAAGTGTTCCGGTAGTAACCTCTAAGATAGAGTAGCCCATGGAGGCAAAGCCAGTCCTATTGTATGGGGCCCTAAGAAAAGCATAAATTCCATCCACTGATTGTTGTGCGTCTAGTAAAGATGTGCCAACAGTTGATTTGGAAGATCTGGGCTCCACCTCTAAGTACGATGTACAGGAAGCCAAGCAAAATGCGAATAGTATATATAAGATGAATTTGTTCATGATTTCTGTATTTTTTAAAGACTTACTTTTACACCGAAATTCATAAGGAGAGGTTTGGGATACCCATTCAGTTCTCTTCCTTCCCTATTTTCTCCTCGGAATGAACTTATTTCGGGATCGTATCCATGATACTTCGTGATGACGAAGAAGTTTTGCAGGTTAAAATATACCTGGGCAGCCTTGATGGTGGACATTTTCAAAATGTTGTCCCCAAAAGTATAACTTAAACTAAGGTTTTGACCTCTAATAAAGCTGGCATCGAAGATATGGCCTGAATCCATTCCATTGAAGGCCTTTAGGTCTTTTCTGACTCTAGGGAACATGGTGTTTTGATTTTCAGGGGTCCAAGCTTGTTCAAACAGCTCTTTGTACACATTTCCATAGCCCATCCTATCAGTATATAGTATGGTGGAATAATCCATGATATCAGCACCCTTCACGATTCTGATATCGAAACTCAGGTTCCAGTTTTTGTAGGAAAAGTTATTGCCGATATTCAAATTGTAATCTGGAAGAGGGTTACCGATTATTTGCATATCCTGGCTATCGATTTTACCATCTTCATTGACATCTTCCAATTTAATGTCCCCTGGTACACGACCATATTCTGCTGCTTTGGCCTCTTCTTGAGTTCCCCAAGTTCCTAATCTTCTAAAGCCCCAGAAAGAGAAAGAAGGTTGCCCTACTCGGTGAATTCCATCAAAAAACCATTGACCTCTAATCAGGACATCTGCGTCCTCAGTTCCTAATTCTACAATCTCATTGATATTTCTAGTGAAGTTGAAGGTGGAAGTCCACATGAAATCTCTTTTGCTGATGTTTGTTGTATTGATCAAGACCTCAAGACCCTTATTTCTTACAGAACCAATGTTTGAAGTGATTGAACTGTATCCCGTAAATTCCGGAACGGGAACATTGTCCAGTAAATTTTGGGTGGTTCGGCTATATAGGTCAGCAGTCAGACCAATACGGTCATACAGTACCAAATCAAATCCCAAATTGATGTCCGTCGTTTTTTCCCATTGGAGATCATTGTTACCCAAATTTCCCTGTGAGGTTCCTATGGTCCTTTGATTATTAAAGATAACTTGCTGGTTGCCTGGGCTAGCGATTCTGGTGAAATCTCCGATACCGTCGTTACCAATCAAGCCATAACTGGCACGTAATTTAAGATTACGGATGGAACTGGATCCCTTGAGAAAATCTTCATTGGAAATTTTCCAACCTAATGCCGCTGATGGGAAAAATGCGTATTTATTATTGGTTCCAAATCGCGAGGATCCATCTGCACGTCCCGTTACCGTAAGCATGTATTTTTCGTCATAAGAATAGTTAACTCTTCCAAAGTAAGAGTTTTCCCTGCGTCTGGTCCATCCACTCGAAATGACAGCATCATCCGTTCCTTGGGCAAGGTTGTAATACCCAAAGAAATCATCAAAATCTCGGGTAGACATCCCAGACCTAAATATGGTGTTTTGATACCACGACGCGCCAAGTAAGGTGCTGAAATCATGCTTTAAGCTGAAGGTTCTATTATAGGATAAAAGGTTTTCAAACTGTATATAGTCAGTTTTGGCATTACTTACTGAACCGTAAGTCCTATTGACAAATGTGTCTAACTCCTTTTGCGTATGGGTTTTACCGGCTTCATTGAATTCTTGCAATGAATAGGTGGTTTTGAATTTCAGACCTTCCGCTAATTTTATATCGATAAAATAGGACTGCAATACTTGGGATCTTTCTGTAATCCTGTCAATGTATCCCAGTCGATCTTTTGGAGTAGCTCCATACCAAATGTCCCAAGTTCCATTGGGATTTAACAGGTCATCTGCGTAAACCTTTGTGCCATCCTCATATCGGGTGGGGTATATGGGGAGATAAAAAAGCATGTCGCTGGTCAAACCATTGGCACCCACTCTGTAATCATCCACGATATTGGTTCGGGTACTTCCATAACTAAAGTTACCACCCACTTTTAACCATTTGTTTACATCAAAATCCCCTGAGAAACGCATGGTTTTTTTACCGGCATAGGTGTTTAATATAATGCCTTGGTCGTCCTGGGTACCTACGGAAATTGATGCATTATAATTTTCTCCACCAGCCCGCACATTAGCAAAATACTGTTGGGAAATACTTGTTCTCGTGGTTTCCTCGATCCAGTTAGTATTGTACTTAGGTGATCCGTCGGGATTAAATAACATTGGGTAGGACGCACCATAATCGTCTACAAATGAGCCTGCAGGAGCCCCTAAGTCACGCTGTTCTTGATCGATGGCAGACTTTACCTTATTCCAATATTCACCGGAACTCAACATCTCTGGATATCGGCTAAGCATTCCTACTTGAAGGTTACCTGTCAAGTCTACTTGTATGCCTCCTTTGTTCCCTTTTTTGGTAGTGACAAGTACCACACCGTTGGCTCCCTTGAAACCATAAATGGCAGTGGCAGAGGCATCTTTTAGAACACTTATGCTTTCGATGTCATTTACGTTAATTAAACTGATGTCTGCGCCTATTACTCCATCGATTACAAAAAGTGGTTGATTGGATGTGGAAAGTGACCCTTTTCCACGGATTTGGATATTTAGCGCGTCTGCACCGCCTGGTCGTCCAGAGCCATTATATACGTTTACCCCGGCAATTTTTCCTTGAATATTATCCAAAGGGTGAACAGATATTCTATTACTCATTTCTTCACTTGTGAGGGAAGCTACAGCGCCAGTTACATCTTTTCTTCTTTGTTCTCCATATCCAATGACCACTACTTCATCAAGCCTCTGAAGGTCCTCTTCTAGGATTACTGTTAGTTCTGATTGGTTTTGGATAGGGATTTCCTTGGAAGCATAACCTATAAAACTAATGACAAGAACCGCATTTTCATTCACGCTAATGGAGAAGTTCCCATCTAAACTTGTGGTGGTGCCATTTGAAGTTCCTTTTTCTAAAATCGTGGCCCCAGGAATAGCTTCTCCATTTTCATCAGTGACCTTGCCTGTGATGGTCACTTGCTGATAGGTGGTTTGATGCCTGTCATTTTCAGTAAGGTGAATTAGGGCTTCAGCCGATAGACTGATCGGAAATTGTAAGCAGAACAGGAATACCCAAACAATCGGCTGTTTTTTTTGGGTGAAATTTGTCCATGTAAAATGATTTTTCATAATGTAGGAAATTTTAGATTTATTTGGTTTTAGTTCGGTCATGCGCAAATGGGCATGATTTGATTTCCATGATGTTGCTTATGGTCATCTAAGGTGTTTTGCTAGGGTGGAATCATAGTCTTAAGGGATTAAACATGAAAAGATTTATAGTAAATCAATTTTATAATTACCGAAACTAAAGCGGTTTAGTTAAAGGTTTTACTTTTTTCTTAATACTCGTTATTCCTTTCTGTATTTGGGAAATATGAACCATCATAGTTTACTAAAGCGGTTTAGTTGGCTAAGTTAAGATAAATTCAAATAATACCAAATTATGTTGAGGTTAAGTTATGGGTTTATAAAAGAACTATCGGATAAAACTTGATTGGACATAATTGTTTAATACCAATTGTTACGGAAATATTTAAGTGTTTATGATTCCTTCCTAAATTTATTTTCCTTTTAATGCCATCACCCTCTTACTATTATATGTGAGGGTCTCCTATGGAAGGGGAGACCCTCACATAAATGGATCGATTTAGTATTGAACCTTTAACTTGTATGTCTCCACAGCATTTTTTTGGAGAGGGACGGAGAAGGAACTTCCTGAAATATTCACCTTACCTGAATATTCTTCCACCAAATTGGTGCGCTCTGCCTTAACGACTTTTCCGGAAAGCCTTATTCCTTCTTTCTTAGCTTTTTCTTGCATATTTACCAGTCGAAGAATGATATCATCATCATAATCAGATTTTTTTATGGTACTGATAGCAGTGAATGGTGAATCTGTTTCCATAAAGCTCATGACTGATGGTAATTTCCCTGATTGATCTTGGACATTTTTTGATAGGGTATAAAAAGGATGTTGGCTTCCTTTTCCAAACTGATAGCCATTTTTCCAACCGGGTTGGTGAGACGAAATAGAGAATTTAAAAGTATGTTTTCCTTTTTGTTCATAAAAAGGCCCCATTCCATGACAGCTTTTGTGGGTAGAAAGCATAATTCCTTGTAGTACAGGGTAGCTTACAGCGTCTCTTACAGGATCGATCCAGTCTACTACAGATACCGTTGACGATAATGTAACGCCTAAATCATCACCGCTGGCCGTCATAAAATCAAGTACTTCCCTAGGGTGGACATATTCGCCTAATTGGCGGTAAGTACCTTCCCAGGACCATCCCCCTGGGGAAATGGGCAACTCGTCTTCTCCAACTGTTACCATCCCCATAGGGCTTTCATAGCTGATGTTGGCATGTTGTTCATTGATACCCAAGGCAAATCGCCATTGCCTATTGTGCCTGCCGTCCCAATTGGGGATAGTGTATTCAAAATCAATCTTTTTTATGTCATTGAAAACCTTAATACTCTGAATGATTTCAATGTCATTTAAAGAATAACTGGCTTCAAAAACCGTGAATACAGGGCCAGAGCTGACCGTTTTCCAATGGCTTTCCATATCGCTAAGCTTAGAGTAGTCACGCATATTGGTTTTGGCCATCTCCACAAACTCTCCTGCTCCGTTTCCATCGTAGCCTAAGGCTAAGACATCACCTCCTGCATATCTTGTAGTATTTAGCACTTCTTGATTTAATTCTTTATCAAACAAACTTTTCAATCCTCCATTTCCCAAGGTTATTTTATAGTATTTATTCTCAAAATAATTAACGCCTGATTCAGATGGAGTAGGACTTTTCTTCTTTGATTTTTCCAGATAAAAAGTCTTGAAACCTACCGATGGTACTTCTTTAGCTATAAAATGCAATTGGTTATCTTCTTTTTGACTTGGTACAGTCTGACCATTTTCATCCAATATAATATAATTGGAATCCCCTTCTGGAAGATTAATGGTACTTAGTTCATCCCTGGACCAATTGAGGTCGTTGAAGACAACTTTTCCATTTGGCTTTTTCGTCTTGATGTTAGCAGTAATTTTTGATAAAGCAGTATGGAGAAGTTTTTCCCCCTCCTCATGTGCTTGGGTCAATTTTGCTTGGAAAGTGCTGTCGGTTACACCTCCATTCAAGCCTCCCCATCCATGGTCAGGAAATATAGCATTGAACCATGCCTCATCAAAATCATTTTTGGGGTAGCTGTTCATGTTGTTATCCACAAGACCTGCAAAAGTGGAGAAAATCTCGGCGGCAGGTAAAGAAACACTGGCTTTCCGTTTGGCTTTGATCGCTTGATAATGGCCAGGGCCATGGATGTACATCCAGATATTTGGACGCTCACCCTGTATGGAATCAAATTTAGCTTCAGGGACATTTACCTCCTTTAAAAATTCGTCTGCCGTGGAATGCCTTAATTTAGGAAGGGGAATCTCTGATAGTTTTACAATATTATTCCATTCCTTCACTACCTCACGATAGTAAATGGGGCCAGCAGCATCCTGGCTTATCATAACACCATAATGCGGCGGAATATTTCTTTTCTCATAATATTCATCCCAGTTTTTTAACTGCTTGTTGAGGCTATTCATTGCCAAAGGTGCCTGTTGGTCAAAATACTTATAAAAAATTACAGCCCAACCGTAATTTCCAGGACTGTAAGTAAATATTTTACTGCCATCCGGACTGTACCAATTATAAAAACCCTCCCCAAATCTACTTATGACGAGATTTTTAATTCCTCCTTTGGACAGGATTTGGGGAAATTGCAGGGAACGACCTGGGACATCTACATTATATGCAGTGTGAGCATCCATGCCAGGGATATTGTCTTTGATCCACTTACGTCCCCAGTACATTTGTCTCACCAATTGCTCACCGGATTCTATTCCTTCATAAGGCTGATTAAAAGTGGCTCCCCACTCAAATTGGCCGTTTTTATAGGCTTCTTTTACAGTCTCTTTTTTTTCCGGATATTCCTCTAGGAGCTCAATCAAATTTAGGGTCTGTTCCATTTCGAACCTATAATCATTATGTAGGTTCATGGTATCCAAGGCAGGTAAAATAATATCGTGGATACGTTCCTCCCTGCAATATTCAGGTGTATTCATCCAAGCGATGTCCTGATGGGAGGAGACAATAATATGAACGGTTCCATTTTGGAAATAACCCCAGTCTGAAGGGATTATTGGTTCGAAAATGGCTTTGGTTTGTTTTTTCCCTTTTGAATTGATCGTTAACGTGCTGCTTTTTCCAATTAGGGGAACCCAAACACTTAGTGTGTCCTTACTGTAAACTTCTGTTTTGAGGGGGATACCATCTAATATGATCTCTGTTTTCCCCAATTCATCAGGAATAAAGATTTTTGCTTTTGCCAGTACCTGGTTACCTGTTTTCTTATAATCGATTGGGGAATAATAATGGAACTTTGCTTCTTGGGCAAAGCTGGATAGTTGTAGTCCAAATAAGAGAATCAAGCTCCGCAAAGATATCTTTAGCAAGTTTGTAAAGGTATTATTTTCCTGTTTTCGGATACCCCCTAAGGGTTTTTGATCTTTAAGCTGTTTAATGACATTGTTGAAATGCATATCGTTTTATTTTGGTTACGTTTATTGAAAATCTAATAACTAAAGCGGTTTAGTTGGGCTAATTTAGTGAAAATTTTATTTCATTCTACCTATTTTATTAAAAAGAAGTTGAAATACTGACCATTTTGTTTTTCAGAAAAAGTTAATAAAATATAACGGGAGATGCCTAAATGACCGATTCTTTACCAATAAACTGAATCATTTATCAGTTTTAAACTAACCAGCGCAACCAAGGCGGAAATTCCAATTATCCAGTATCTTCTGGATAATTTTAGTTGTGTAACGATGAGATAGGATAATAACAGAAAAAGCACTACAATAATTATTTGGCCTACTTCCAGTCCTAGATTAAAAGAAAACAGGGGGACTAAAATGGATTCCTCTGAGCCAAGTAGGCTTCTTAAATAATTTGAAAATCCCAAACCATGAATTAAACCAAACGTCCCCGCTAGAAAAGTATTTAAACTTTTATTGCTTGAAAATGTCCTATTGGCTTTGAAAAATAAATTGGAGATACAGGTGAAAAGTATGGTCAGGGGGATTAGAAATTCGATAAGTTGACTGTTAGGTTGGATTAATTGAAAGGTTGCCAACGCCAGGGTGATAGAATGCCCAATGGTGAAGGAGGTGACCAATGCAATTATTAACTTCCAGTCCTTTAATTGATAGATACAAGCCAAGGCAATAATAAACAGGATATGATCGTACCCATTTATGTCTAGAATATGATCAAATCCTAGCCCGAAATAAAGATTGAAGTTGGACATATTATTTTTTTATTTAGCTTTAAAAGGTAATTTTGTAATATGTTTAATATAATATATATAATTTGTATAATCTTTTTCTGTGATGTCAGACCTGAACATCCCTTTAAAATAAGTGTCAGTGAAATTAAGTATGATGGTGATTTAAAGGAGATGCAAGTTGATGTTAAACTTTTCCTTGATGATTTTGAAATAGCACTAAGAGATTTTAGTGGAAATAGGCGACTTAATTTATACGATAAGTCTGATTCTGTATATTTAGGAACTCAAGTTGAAAAGTATATTTCTGAAAAAGTTCAAATACATACGGATCAGCCATTGAGCTTAATTTTTTTAGGGATGGATTATGAAGATCTGGTCCTATGGTGTCACTTTCAAGTCGAGAATGTAGAACCGTTTAATAGTATGCTAATTGAAAATACGCTTTTATTACATGTCTTTGACAGTCAAGAAAATTTAGTTAAAGTAAATAACAATGGGAAGCAGAAGAGTTTAAGATTTTCCTTGCGTAAGACCAGGCTGAGTTTGGAGTGGTAATGACCAAAGTCAGATACATATTTAAAATTGACCATTGTAAGTTTGGGGTTATTGTAGTTGATGAAAATATTATGCACAATAAAGATACAGATAGTTTTGATAAAATCAATGTTTAAGACTAACTAAACCGGTTTTGGTAATAATTGAAAATGTATTAAATTCCTAAAACGATACATTGGTGTTATGTTCAGTAGTAAAAGTGCTTGGTTTTGTGAAGAGGAATTAACCGGATAAGGAAGGAAATAAAAAGGGATTTTAAAATTACAGCGTAAATGGAAAATAAAAACTTTATTAGAATTTCAACAGATTCTCGCGTGCCCAAGTACAGGCAAATTGTTAATTCAATTACTGAGGATGTAAACAATGGCAACTTTGAGAAGGGCAGAAGAATTCCTTCTATAAATGAATTAAGTGAACAGTTCTACGTTTCAAGAGATACCGTTGAAAAGGCCTATATACTGTTAAAAAAAGAAGGAATAATTGAATCAAGGAGGGGAAAAGGCTATTATATCGCCAACGCCAAAGAAATTCAAACCAAAAAGATTTTATTTCTTTTAAATAAGTTTAGTGATTATAAACTTAAAATTTACAAAGCATTTTTAAGTTCTTTTGGCCCTGATGTGAAGGTGGAGTTTTATGTATATCATTGCGATCAGGATCTTTTTATCAATAAAATAAACGAAGCGTTAGGGCAGTACGACCGGTTTATAATAATGCCTCATTTTAAGGATGAAAGAAACCATCATCTAAACTGTAATGATGAAATTTTAACTTCCCTCCAAAAAATCCCCGCGAATAAGCTTCTCATCATGGATAATAAGCTGGAACAACTGGGAGAAGGGATTGCCTCTATTTATCAGGACTTCAAAATGGATATCTATTTTGCATTATTAGAAGCTGAAAATTACATATCAAAATACAATAAGTTGATTTTAATATTTCCTGATAACAACCTGTATCCTCATCCTCAAGAAATAAAAATTGGGTTTCGGAAATTTTGTATAGAAAATGAGATTGATTTTGAAGTTATTGATTCTTCTGATGATGAATTTGAATTGAAGTCGGGTGATGCGTATATCGTAATACAGGAAAATGATTTGGTAGGAATTATCAGTCAAATAAAGGAGTGTCATATGGAACTTGGAAAGGATATAGGCATCATATCCTACAATGACACGCCGCTGAAAAAGTTTTTAGGCGTAACCGTTTTTACGACTGATTTTGAAG
>NZ_BAAHAP010000056.1:0-37550 GCF_054777495.1 Echinicola sediminis
GAAATTCTGTGGAATCTGTGAGAAATAAATTTACTGGTGTAATTCCGGATAATCGTATTAATTTTTAATAGATTCAAAGAAACTCAATGAATTATTGGAAAATTTCATTCGCGGTAACAATGCGGATAATCAGAAAATAAAATCGTGAATTAAAATACCCCAAGCGAGAAAAAGTGATTTTGGAATAAATAATTTGATTTGGTTTAAGTAAATTCATTCCTAATTGATTGATTTTTAACACCAAAACCAATGCTTTATGAAACCTTTTATCCCATTTGTTATTGGGCTGATCTTTTTTTCCTGCCAGGAGCCCACAAAGGAGCAAAGTGAAAATAATATTGATCGACAAGTTCAAAAGATTCCCTTGTCCGGTGAAATCATAGATCTGACTTATGCCTTTTCGGACGAAACGGTGTACTGGGTGACATCCAAGGAATTTGAACTGGAGGAGGTAGCCCATGGACAGACGGAAAAAGGCTATTTTTATGCGGCCAATAACTTTGAAACTTCCGAGCATGGAGGAACCCATGTGGATGCGCCAATCCATTTTGCAGAAAATGGCCTTTCTGTAGATGAGATACCCTGGAGCAATTGATGGGTGAGGCTGTCAAAATAGATGTTTTAGAGAAAGGATTGGCGGATCGGGATTATAGGATATCCGTGGATGATATAGTAAGCTGGGAGAAGGATAACGGTCAAATTCCCGAAAACAGTATCGTTTTGCTTCAGTCGGGCCATGGAAAATACTATCCGGACAAAAGCAACTATTTGGGTACTTCTGCCCGAGGCCCTGAAGCGGTGAAAGACCTGCATTTTCCAGGTTTGTCCGTGGAAGCGGCCAAATGGCTGATGGAAAACCGAAAAATCAAGTCCGTGGGCATTGATACTCCCAGCATTGATTATGGACAGTCCACCCATTTTGAGACGCATGTGGCACTGATGACCAATAATATCCCCGCTTTTGAAAATGTTGCGAATTTGGACAAGCTACCTGCCAGAGGCTTTCAGGTAATTGCTTTGCCGATCAAAATTGAAGGGGGGAGCGGAGGGCCTTTGAGGATCATCGCAATTGTTCCTTGATTTTTTTTCCACTGATATAATGAATAAGGGCTTATTATAAAAAACGCTTGCAATGTAGGGCTGTTTGCCTAATTTTATCAAATATTAAATTTCAAACAAAATACATCAATGAACCTTATCAACAGATTTTGTAAAACGTCTGCCGCACCGTTTTTCCTGATAGTACTTTTTCTTCTGGGGAGCTTTTCCTGTAGCTCTGGAGAAAAGAAGGTGATGGAGACACCAAAAAGACCCAATATCATTTTCATCATGTCCGATGACCATGCCTATCAGGCAATCAGTGCCTATGGATCCACACTCATTCAAACCCCCAACATTGACAGAATCGCTGAGGAAGGAATGCTTTTCGAAAAGGCTTTTGTGACCAATTCCATCTGTGCACCCAGCCGTGCAGTGATTTTGACGGGAAAGCACAGTCATATCAATGGTTTGGTGGACAATGCGGTAAGGTTTGACAGCACCCAAGTGACCTATCCCAAAATCCTGCAACAAAATGGTTATCAGACGGCCATGATAGGAAAGTGGCACCTGAAAACCCAGCCCACGGGTTTTGATTATTGGAAGGTATTGCCCGGCCAGGGACATTATTATAATCCTGAGTTTAGGACACAGGAAGGATTGGTGTTGGACTCGGGCTACGTAACGGATCTAATTACCGATTTTGCCATTGACTGGCTGGATCAAGCCAAAGAAAGTGATAAGCCTTTTATGCTGATGTACCAACACAAGGCGCCGCATCGGGAGTGGCTGCCGACAGAAGAGAATTTTAGAAAATATACCCAAAAGGAATTCCCTGAACCTACCAGTTTATTTGATGATTATAGCGGTAGAGGCAGTGCAGCAAAAGAGGCGGAAATGAGGATTTCTAAACATATGGGCTTGACCAATGACAGTAAGATTCATCCGGACATTGCCCAAAAGCTGGGACATGAGGAATTCATCAACTGGTATTCATCTGCTTACCATGGCAATTTGGACAGAATGAGCAAGAAACAACGAGCCGCTTGGGAAGAAGTTTATGGCCCTATCAATAAGGAGTTTGAACAGGCCAATTTGCAGGGGGATGAGTTGACCAAATGGAAATACCAACGTTACATGCAGGATTATCTGGGATGCATTGCATCAGTGGATGAGAATGTGGGGAGGCTTATGGATTATCTGGAAAAGAACGGATTGGCTGAAAATACCATTATCATCTATACCTCAGATCAGGGTTTTTATCTTGGGGAGCATGGTTGGTTTGATAAGCGGTTCATGTATGAAGAGTCCTTTAGGACGCCACTTATGATCAAATGGCCTGGGGTGATCAAACCGGGAACCAAGAATTCGGACTTGGTCCAGAACCTGGATTTTGCAGAAACCATGCTGGATGCAGCCGGGGTGGAAATACCTCAGGAAATGCAAGGATTAAGCATGTTGCCCTTGCTCAAAGGAGAAAAGGTGGAGTGGAGAGATGCCTTGTACTATCACTATTATGAGTACCCGGGCATTCATGCGGTGAAAAGACACAACGGGGTGAGGACCGATCGCTACAAGCTGATCCATTTTTATTATGATGTCGATGAATGGGAGCTTTATGACCTGGAAAAAGATCCGCAAGAGATGAACAATGTCTATGATGATCCGGCCTATTCGGATGTAAAAGCTGAAATGCATAAAAAGCTGGAGGAACTGATGAAGCAGTATGACGATGAAGTGGTGCTTCCTAATTCTTAATAAATAGTTTCTTTAAAGTGAAAATCCCCTTGAGATATGAATCAAGGGGATTTTTTTGTTATTCAATATAGATTTATAAAAAATCATTTCAGTATATTTTTACTAGCTTAGGGAATTCAACGAATCACATTCAAATGACCAAAAAGGTAACTTTCGGTATAATAGGAACGGGGGCCATTGCAAGACAGCATGCAGCGGCGATTAAGGAATTGCCTTCGGCAGATTTGATCGCCGTTTGTAGTTCCTCAAAAGCTAGGGCAACGCTTGCTCAAGAGCAATTTGAAGTAACATCTTACAGTGATTTGGATGAGTTTTTGCGTATACCTGATATGGATGTGGTATGTATCTGTACGGCCAGCGGCAGTCATATGGATGCGGCCATCAAGGCTGCCAGTGCGGGAAAACATCTATTGGTGGAGAAGCCCATAGAGATCAGCTTGTCGAGGGCTGATCAAATGATCAAGGCGGCCCATGACCATGAAGTGAAATTAGGGGTGGTCTTTCAAAACCGGTTCAATGCAGGTTACTTAAAACTCAAAGCTGCAGTAAAAAACGGTGCATTGGGAAGACTTTTGATGGGAAATGCTTATATCAAATGGTTCCGTGATGAAAATTACTATAATAGCAGCCATTGGAAAGGGACGCTAGATGGGGATGGGGGAGGAGCTTTGATCAATCAGGGAATCCACACCATCGACCTGCTTTTGGATATCATGGGAGAGGTATCGTCGGTATACGGTCAGGTAAAGACCGCCCTTTATGATATAGAAGGAGAAGATTTGGGCACTGCTGTGGTCAATTTTAAAAATGGTGCCCTTGGCAATATTACCGCCGGGACTTCCTTATATCCTGGGTATCCGGAGCGATTGGAAATATACGGTACGGAAGGGAGCGTGATTTTGGAGGCAGGTAAAATCGTTTCTTGGAACATAAAGGGCCAGGAAAGTGATCTTGCCGAAGCCGGTGATCAAAAGGGCAGTGGGGCGGCAGATCCTATGGCCATTGGGCATAAGTTGCACTTACTGCAAATTCAGGATATGGTGATGGCTGTTCAGGAAGGAAAGGATCCCCTGGTGACCGGTGAAGAGGCAAAGCGGTCATTGGGGGTTATTCAGGCAATTTATAAGAGTTCAAAGGAAGGAAAGGAAATATTTATTTAGGTATTTCGTAATTGATAGTTGGCTAACCTATTGTAGTTTTAGGAATTGATCTCTGTTTTTTTTGAAGCGTTTTAGAATAATCTAAAAATGAAAAATTTTATAGTTGTAATTCTAATCTTTTTAAGTGTTGGTGGTTTTTCCCAAAGTACTAATTATAGCAATAGCTGGAACCGAACAGAGCTGTTTTTTGGTAGTTCCATTTCTAGTGGGGGGAAGGTGTCCAAAAGAAAGTGGAAGAAGTTTGTTGCAAATTATGTGACTCCTGAATTTCCTGAAGGATTTACAGTAATCCAAGCAAATGGGAAGTGGCAGGATGCTGTAAGCAAACAAACCATTTCCGAAAAATCCCGGGTAATCCTTCTGGTTTATCCGGAAACTGAAAAACAAGAGGCCGACAACTCACTGGAAAAGATAAGTCAAACCTATATTGAGCTGTTTGATCAGCAATCGGTGTTGAGGGTAGACAGCAAATCAAATGTGATTTTTTATCCGCAATAAAAGAAAAAGCAGGGATTTTAACCCTGCTTTTGTAGTTTTTCCAAACCATGTATCAATCCCATTTCCAAGCCCCGAAGTTCGGCTAGGCCTTTTAGCCGGCCTATTCCGGTGTATCCGGGGTTGGTGGTTTTTCTTAAATCATCCAACATCTGATGGCCATGATCAGGGCGCATGGGCAATGATTTCTGCCTTCTTGCCTGTATTTTTATCAGCTCTGTAATCACTTCAATCATGGGGACATCTCCTTCTAGGTGGTTGGCTTCATGGAAGTTTCCATCTGCATCCCTCTGGGTACTGCGTAGATGTATAAAGTGGATGTGGTTACCCCAGTCCCTAATAATCTGTGGCAGGTCATTGTCTGCCCTTACTCCAAACGATCCGGTGCAAAAGGTGATGCCATTGTAGTCGCTGGAATTGTCCGAAAGGATCCTTTCCACATCATTGATGGTACTGACCACCCGAGGCAGACCAAACATCGGGAAGGGTGGGTCATCTGGATGGATGGCCATAAACACCCTGTTTTTTTCTGCCACAGGAATGATTTCTTCCAGAAACAGCCTCAGGTTCTCTGCCAAGGCCTTTTCGTCAATGTCCTGATAGGTGTCCAGGACCTTTTGAAATGCCTCCAAAGAATAACCTTCTTCCGCTCCGGGAAGTCCGGCAATGATATTATTGGTCAGCAATTGCTTGGCCTCCTCACTCATATTATTGAAGTAGGTCTCCGCTCTTGCCCTAACCTCTTCAGCGTAAGAAGCGGCTGCATTTGGCCGTTTTAGAATAAACAAGTCAAAGGCTGCCAAGGCCTGTAGTTCAAAACGAAGGGCTTTCGCTCCATTGGGCAGTTCATAGGCCAGGTCTGTTCTGGTCCAGTCCAGCACAGGCATGAAGTTATAGCATACGGTATGGATTCCTTCGGCACTGAGGTTTTCGATGGAGGTTTTGTAGTTATTGATGTACTCCTGATAGTTTCCGCTACGGGTTTTGATATTTTCATGTACCGGAATACTTTCCACCACAGACCAGGTCAGCCCGGCTGCTTCGATAGAGTCCTTTCTCTTTTTTATTTCCTCCCGATTCCAGACCACCCCATTGGCTAAATGGTGCAATGCAGAAACCACCCCCGTGGCGCCGGCCTGTCTGATATCGGATAAGGTTACTGGGTCGTTGGGGCCATACCATCTCATGGTCTGCTCCATTTTTTTTATCGCTTTCATGGTATTATTGCTTATACAATCTCCCAAAATTAATCATTAAATAAAATAGGAATCAGACCCCTCCAAAGGCGCTGAATCCTCCATCGACAGGAATAATGGTACCTGTAACAAATTTTGAAGCTTCACTGCTCAGGAAACCGACTGCGCCGAAAAGGTCTTCAGGGTTGCCAAAGCGATCCATGGGGGTGTGGCTGATAATCTGGTTGCCACGGTCGGTCAGGCTGCCATCCTCATTGGTCAGAAGGGCCCTGTTTTGTTCTGTAAGGAAAAATCCCGGGGCAATGGCATTTACACGGAATCCTTTGCCGTATTTTTGGCAATATTCCACTGAAAGCCACTTGGTCAGGTTATCAATGGCTGCCTTCGCAGAGGCATAACCCATTACCCTGGTAAGGGGCCTTGAAGCTGCCATTGAAGAAATGTTAATGATGCTTGCCGCTGGGTTTTTAAGCAATAGGGGGGTAAAAGCCTGGATGGGAAGTAAGGTGCCCAGATAGTTGAGCTCCATCACTTTTTGTACTTCTTTGATTTTCAGGTCGGTGATTTTTTGGTCCGGTGTGACAATGGCTCCGGGCATATTGCCTCCTGCGGCATTGATCAGTACATCGATTTTTCCAAAATCCTTTTCTACAAGTTGCTTTGCCTGTTTTAGAGCCTCTTCATCGGTCACATCAGCAATTAATGGATGGGCTTTTCCGCCATCTTTGGTGATCTCTTCAATAAGGGAATCAACTTTGGCTTGGTTCCTACCCAAAACAATTACCTGAGCGCCTTCGCTGGCCAGGTATTGGGTGATTTGACTGCCCAGTACTCCTGTGGCGCCACTGATCAGTATAATTTTGTCTTTTACAGAAAATAGTGCAGACATGTTAATTTATGGTGGTTATGTGATTTGTTTATTGGAAGTTAAAGTAGTTTTTGGCATTGTGGTAACATATGTCCTGAACCATTTTTCCCAGCCACTTTTCGTCGGACGGTAGCTCTCCATTGGCCACATCTTGACCAATAAGATTACAAAGGGTCCGGCGGAAGTACTCATGTCTTGGGAAAGAAAGGAAGCTTCTCGAATCCGTCAGCATTCCCACAAAGCAGCTCAACAAGCCCATATTGGAAAGTGTGTTCATTTGTTTTTCCATTCCGTCTTTTTGGTCGAGGAACCACCAGCCAGAGCCAAACTGCACTTTGCCCCTTATGGAGCCGTCGTTGAAATTGCCGGTCATGGTGGCCATGACTTCATTGTCCCTTGGGTTGAGGTTGTAAAGGATGGTTTTGCAAAGCTGGTCGCTCTTATCGAGTTCGTTAAGGAAGAGCGAAAGTGCCTTGGCCTGGCTAAAGTCGCCAATGGAGTCAAACCCCGTGTCGGGACCTAAAGTGTCCAACATCCGTTCGTTGGTGTTTCTCAGTGCTCCAAGATGGAACTGCTGTGTCCAGCCTTTAGCATGGTAAAGCCTGCAGAGCTCTATCAAGGTGACAAATTTATAGTAAGCAGTTTCTTTTTCATCCAGAACCTTTCCAGCGGCTACCTTATCGAAAAGCGCTTCGATATCATAGGTGCCGAGCGGGAAATAATAAAGCTGCTCCAATCCATGATCGGCCAGACGGCCACCGTTTTCGTGGAAAAAACTGATGCGGTTTTCTAAAGCAGCCATGAGCTTTTCATGGCTATCTATTTTACTATTACTGGCAGCAGATAATTTATCCAAGTAGTTTTGATAGGCTTCCGGGTCTTCTACTGCAAATGATTTGTCCGGTCTAAAAGTGGGGAAAAGACCGATGGACATATTTTCTTTAGCCGCTTTGATATGGTATTCCAGCGTGTCTATCGGATCGTCCGTGGTGCATACCGTTTCGACATTCATGCCCAAAAGCAATGCTTGGGTAGTATGTGAATCCTTTTGTAACTGTTTGGTGGTTTCTTGATAGACTTCTCCGGCATTTTCAGAAGAAAGCAGTTCATCTATTCCAAAGTACCTTGACAATTCCAGATGGGTCCAATGGTACAGGGGATTACGCATGGTGTAGGGGACAGTAAAGGCCCACTTCTCAAATTTTTCCAGATCGGTACCATTCCCGGTGATGTATTTTTCACTGACGCCAAGAGTACGCATAGCCCTCCATTTGTAGTGGTCGCCGGCCAACCAAATTTGAGAGATGTTTTCAAACTTTCTGTTTTCTGCCAAATCTTTTGGAGAAAGATGGCAGTGGTAATCAATGATGGGCATGGCTTTCGCATAATCATGGTAAAGCTTACGCGCCATTTCCGATCTTAGCAGAAAATCATCGTTAATAAAAGTGCGGATGCTGTCAGTTAAGGTGTTACTCATTGGTTATTTATAGTTTTTGTGGCCACTTTACAAAGATGTTTGGCGGCTTGAAGTAAAACAGGATAAATTAACCCACAACCTTTTTAGGGAGAGGAGAATTTTGATCACTCCATTATTTTCCGGAGGGAATCCTGCCAAAAACACGCTTTGCTGTAGCGGTTTTCAGCAAGTAATAATAGGCATTGTAGGTGGTTTTTATAAGGAAAAATGATACTTTAATCACGGAATCGATTTCGTACAGTAGCAGGGAAGACCCGGATGGTTATATGTTTTTTGGGTAGAATTTTTATCAGGATAACAGGGCAACCGCATTTAGAGGTTTAGGACTTTTTTCCTGAATTTCTGCTCAAGTCCGGCTTTAAAGCGCCTTTGCCGCTTTGATCTTTTTTTGTCAGGGCACCTTTCGATCAGGCCCACGGCGATCTTTGAGATGATGTTGAAGTTTGCCGCACTATGGCCGGCCCATTTTCGTGAGGAGTCTTCACTGAATACCACGTATTTGAAAAAATATTAGCTGTCATTTTTCAAATACGAATAAGCAGTGAGGATATCTGTTTTATTGTGTGTTTGCCTTGTTTTTTTAACAATTCTGAAAAGCTTTGGATGGATTAAACAGTAGCATTTGCCTTATTGAGTCAGAGACTCAATGTTTTTCGGTGCTGGGTCAGAGCCCGAGCACAACACCTTGGTTAAAGTCCTTAGGTCTTATTTTTATTTTATTCCTTCGTTATCAGAACAGTCGTTGGATCCAAATTTTAAGCATAGTAATTTGGGAAATTCTGGACCAGAATAAATTATTGTTTTTCCTTAGCGTCTAATTTTTTAGACGGTAAGCTTCTATCTTAATCTCATGATCGGTTGGACAGCCCATGCTAGCTAATGCTGAAAGCGGCCGTGAAAGGGAAATCCCGTCGCCCAGAAAAGATCGGGGAAAATTAAAAATTATGTAAATCATGGAAAATGTAACAGAATTAAGTTTTGAAGAGATGAGGGTGATTGATGGGGGAATGATGGGAGCAAATGTGAGAGGTATGATGTTAACCGAACTCAAGAGATATTGGGATGATTTTGTAGATGGATTTAACGCTGGGAGTGGAGCAAATTGTTAATAGTAATCAAATCAAAACATAAAATGAAAGAGTTAGATAAACACGAATTGGTAAATATCAACGGAGGGACAGAAAACTGCCCTGCTGAAAAAGGTAGACGTTGGACCTACTATGTGGGATATGCAATTGGTTGGGTCTTTGACTGAGAGGAGATCTAAAAAGTTCTGCGAATTTTCAATTTGAAAATTCGCAGAACAAAAGTTATTTGTATGAAATATTTCAAAAAATTACTGTTCTTTCTCCAAGACAAAGTACCACAAAAATCACATAATGTCACAGATACGATCGTTTCTTTGTATTTGGTGTATTTTGTCTTTGTGTTACTCTATGCGATTTTCCTAAAGTCGCTTGATGCTTATGTGGGAATACCAAAGCACAGGGCTTTTGCAGGGTTGGAAGGGAAATCCTGGTATTACGTATTGCTGATAGGAGTTGTTATTGTCCCTATAGTAGAGGAGTTGGTTTTTAGACTAATACTCGTGCCTACTAAGAGAAATGTATTGCTGTCTACTTTCTTTATTAGCTTCTTTTTCATAAACCATTTGAGTGGTCATGGGAAATACACCTTGGACAAAGATAGTATTTTGATTATCTCTGCTTGTTTAATTATCACGGTGGTGACGGTTAAAGTCGTTGATAAATTTGGCCTATTGGTACCTAAAGGAACTCACCGAAACTACCTGCTATTTTATTCGATCGTGATTTTTGGCTTGGTCCATGTAGGCAATTTGAGATTGGATGCTCTCCATCATTACCTGCTGTTTCCGGTTATTTTATTACCACAGATACTATTGGGACTGATCCTGAGTTATCTTAGATGTGAATTTAGCCTCGGAAAAGCCATGCTATTCCACGGTATGGTCAATCTCTTTCCTGCACTAATATTTACTTTATCTTCAAGCTAAACAGAAAGAGCTTCACTGTATAGCTTTAATATATCAGGATAAAGAGGAATTGGCGAAATAGATTAAATTTGATATCCGAAAAAATCTGCCGAGTATTGTTTTATGAATGGAGTAAACATCAAAAAGCTTACTGAAGCGCTTAATTTGGCTCCCTCCACCGTTTCGAGGGCACTCAATGACAGCCATGAGATCAGTGAGAAGACCAAGAAAAGGGTGCTGGAGATGGCCAAAAAGATGAATTATCAGCCCAATCCCTTCGCGAGAAGTCTGCGGGAGCATCGCAGTAAGACCATTGCCATGATTATTCCTGATTTGGTCAACAATTTTTTTGCTCAGGTGATTGAGGGGGTAGAGGAGATTACCCAGCAGTTTGGTTATCATTTGTTGGTCTACCATACCCATGAAAACCTGGAGAAAGAAAAGGAAATCGTTTCCCATTTGCTCAATGGCCGGGTAGATGGGATCATGATGTCTGTCTCACATCAAACCAAAGAGACCGAGCATTTGGATGCCGTTCACCAAAAAGGTATTCCCATTATTTTCTTTGACCGAATTTGCGAGAGTATTCCCACGACCAAATTCGTGACCAACGGTTATGAGAGTGTTTATGAAGCCACCAGTCATTTAATCAAACAAGGTTGCAAAAGGATCGCCTTTTTGTTTTTGTCCAGGGAAATATCCATCAGCCAACAACGGTTGAGGGGATATGAGGATGCGTTGAAAGCCAATAATATGGAACAGGATGAATCCTTGATTCTAAAGTGTGAAAATTCCGATAAGGAGAATCATGGGATTATCAAGGCCTTTCTTTCAGGCAAAGACAAACCCGATGGGATACTGGCGGCTGTGGAAAAGCTGGCCATTTCGACCTATTACGTGGCCAATGATCTTGATTTAAAGATTCCCAAGGAATTGAAAGTGGTGAGTTTTTCCAATATGAAAATAGCGGATTTGCTGAATCCCAGTTTGACCACCATTGCCCAGCCGACCCATGAGTTTGGCCGCCAGGCGGCCAGTTTGCTGATGAAAAAACTGACGAAGAAAAACACCCCCGACTTTACCGATGAGGTAATTGTGTTGCCTTCTTCCCTGCATATCAGAAAATCTTCGATGAAATAAAATAAACGGCTGTTCAAGAATTTGAACAGCCGTTTTTACAATACATTTTATCAATTAATAACCTGGGTTTTGAGGGAAGGCTTCGCTTTCTCCTTCAACTCTGTCAATCTGGTTTTGGGGAATAGGCCTTAAAGCATGGAATTCTTTGATATTAGGAGCTCCATCGGGGTTATACATTTTTACCCTATCGATAAGTACTCCCCATCTGGTAAGGTCAAACCATCTTTTTTGTTCTCCCAATAATTCTCTGGCCCTTTCCTCAGCAAGGAAATCCATGTCCAGCTGGGCAGGGGTGACCAGCATTGCCGATTCCATTCCTGGCCAGGCAGCTCTTTGACGAATGGTGTTAATGGTAGCCGTGGCTTCTGCCATTTTATTTTGCTTCATTTGAGCTTCTGCCAATAGTAGGTAGGTGTCTGCCAGCCTGAAGACAACATAATCACGACCGCCCGCAGCTTGGGTTTTGTCAGCCCTTCCCGGATCTAAATGTTTTTTCAGGGTAGGATAAAGCTTATCGGTATATAGGCTAGGAGTAAGGACCTGATAAGGTTTGGTGGCCCTTTCTGCTTCGCTCATTTCATATCCGGGCAAATAAATGGCCGTATCACCTTCTGAGAACGTTACGGAGCTTTTTGATTGATCAAATGTGGTGTTGTATGTGCCGGGTTTATTGGATTTAAAGGTATGGACGAATGATTTGTTATACCTACTGTCGATGTCCCGGTCGGTGAAGATTTGATCTAGCGTATATTGGGTGGGCTTATATCTTTTCCAAGGACGCCCATTGTCCACATCCCTTTGCATACCGGGTTGTACATCATATTCCATAAGGAAATAGAGGTGGGCATTATTTCCTCCTCCATTGGTCAATGGATCTCTGGTATACTGGATAGAGAAAATCACTTCATCGTTCATTTCATTGCCAAAGCGATAGACGTCTTCAAAGTCAGGCAATAATTGAAAACCATAATCGTCAATGACTTTTTGGAAATAAGTTTCAGCTTTGGCAAAATCTCCGGTCTCTTTGGCTTCCGAATACCCCTTGGTGAGGAATACCTGTCCCAAAAGATGCTCTGCGGCCGGTCTCGTTGCCCGACCGTAATCAGTTGATCTTGCGGAAGCTTCCAGATCCGGAATAGCCTCTTCCAAATCACTAATGATGGCAGCGTACATCGCAGGGATTGAGGCCCTGCTGACCTCCTTGCTGGGGATGACAGATTCTGAAAGTTGCAAGTCCACACCTCCAAAGAGCTGGGTGAGAATAAAATAATGATGGGCCCGGATAAATTTGGCTTCCGCCACTCTTTGCGCTTTGGTAGCATCTTCCATCCCAGGTACATCCGCTGCTCTATCAATCACTGCATTGCAGGTGTTGATTCCCTCATAAAATTCATTCCATAGTTCTCTTACATGCCCGTTTCTGGAATCAAACTGGGAGGTGTAAAAGTTCATGAATTTCCAGCTTCCGTCAGATCCGTTGGTGTAGGTGTCCGTTCCGAATATGGTCAGGTTATTGCCCCGTTCTGTTCCGTAAAATGAGCGGAAAGAACTGTAGGCAGCATTAACTCCGTCATTGAGTCCATTGGGAGTGTTGATATAGCCTGTACCGATTTTAGAAATAACCTCTTCTTCCAGCACTCCCTCACAGGAAGGTAGGGCAGATAGAGAAGCACTGATGATTCCCAGGGCCAGAAATTGGGCAAATTTATTTTTTAGATGATTAATTCTCATGGTATTGGGATTTAAAGGTTCAAAGGTTTTAGAATTTAGCATTGATGCCAAAAGTAAATGAAGTCACAGCAGGAGCAATATTTGCATTGACTTCGCCACCACCAACTCCTTGATCTCCATCGATAAATACTTCAGGGTCTATACCTTTATGCTTACTTCTGTATTCGGAAAAGATAAATGGCTGCTGGATGCTGCTGTAAACCCTCAGGCTGCTCATTCCGATTTTGGAAGCCAATCCACTGGGGAAATTATAACCTATATTGATGTTTCTCACTTTGATGAAAGTTCCGTCAAAATAGGACATTGATGAAGCGTATTTTGGGCTTTCCTGATTTTGGTTCGGTCTTGGATATTGGTTAGTAGGGTTGTTCGGGGTCCAATAGTCCACAGCAAGGTTGTTATACCTTCCGTAAAGACCATTGAATTGGTCGTGGAACCTGCTTCGGATCATGGAACCAAACCTTCCATAAATAAAGAAGGACAAGTCAACGTTTTTATAATTAAACCTATTGGTGATCCCTAAGACAAAGTCGGGAACAGCAGACCCTAAGATCTGACGGTCATCAGCATTGATTTTTCCGTCGTTATTGATGTCTTCAACATGGATTTCCCCTGGGTTATCGCCATAGGAGTTGGCCTCATCGAGTTCGTCCAATTGCCATATACCTATTTTTTTATAGTCATAGAAGACGGTCAGAGCTTCTCCGACAAATCGTCCCGCAGAGATATCATCACCATTAGGCAATTCTATGATCTCCTCACGGTTCCTGTTGAAGATGAAGTCGGTGGACCAGGAGAAAACTGAATTGTCGATATTGACACTGGATAAGGTAAGTTCCACACCTCGGTTCTGGGTCTTGCCGATATTGGTGGTAAAACCTCCAAAGCCGGTGGAATTGGGCAATGGCTGGGGAGCCAAAAGGTCTTCGGTATTGGTAATGTAATACTCCAAGCTACCATTGATTCTGCCGGCAAAGAGGGAAAAGTCCATTCCGGTATTAAAGGAAGTGGAGGTTTCCCACCTTAGGTTAGGGTTTCCTATGGTGTTGGGACCGTAGCCATAGGCCGGGGCATTGTCAAAAGCGTAAGTAGTTCTTCCCAATAAGGGTTGTGTTTGATAAGGGTCGATGGCTTGGTTTCCAATGGAACCGTAGCTAACTCTTAGTTTTAATTGGTCCAAAGTTTCCAAGGATTTGAAAAATGGTTCATCAGATATGTTCCAGCCCAATGCAACAGAAGGGAAGTAGCTGAACCTGTTGTTTTTACCGAATTTGGAAGATCCATCCGCTCTCATGGTGGCTGTCAAAAGGTACTTGCCACTATAGCTATAGTTTAGCCTGCCCATATAGGACAATAAAGTCCACTCGGTCAAATTGGTATTGGCGGAAGTGATTTGATTGGCATCTCCCAAACGGTGAAACAACTGTGAAGCATCAGGAATCCCCAAAACCCCTATGTTTGTTTCTTCAAAATTATCATTTTGGATAGACTGAAGCCCGGTGAATTTAAAGTCGTGCACATCGTTCAGTTGTTTAGTATAGGTTACGATGTTTTCAAGAGTGTAATTAAAGCGGAAACTTTCATAAATACTACCTGTTGGGCTACCTCCCCGTCTTGCATTGGTCATAGATCCCGTAAAGCGGCCATTTCTCGTTATGGTAATATCAGGACCAAAGTTAACGCGATAGGTAAGGCCTTTGGCAATATTCCATTCTCCGAAAATACTGTTGAATACCCGGTATCTTTTTGTTAAATCGACGTTAGCCCCAGGGACAATTTCAGCCAATGGATTGGTACGGAGCCCATCTGTGGTGGGTAGGAAAATCAAATTGCCTTCCTCATCGTAGGGTTTGCCTAGTGGGTTTTCCTGCATAGCACCGCCAATAGGATTAAAGTTCTCCCCATTGCGTTCACTGAATGATACCAGCGTGGAAGTTCCAAAACGGATTTTGTCATTGATTTTATGGTCTATATTGGCTCGGAAATTATACCGGGTGAAATCTTGGTTTTTGACCACTCCTTTGTCCTGGAAATAATTACCTGAAACGAAGAATTGGGTTTTATCACTCCCGCCTGACACACCTAATTGGTGGCTTTGTATGGTGCCGGTCCTAAGCAATGCCCCCACATAATCTGAAGTCCTTCCCATAGCTATGCCTTCAAGCTCCACCGGTTCGAATAATGCTTCGTCCGCTTCAGCAGTGGCCGGTCCGTCAGGGTAATTGCCGGTGGATCTTCTGGATTCTCTTTTGTATTCGGCAAATTCTGGCCCGTCAAAGACATCTATGGTACCAAGTGCATTATTGAACCCATAATAAGAATCAACAGATACTACTGTTTTGCCGGTAGTTCCTCTTTTGGTGGTTACAAGAACCACTCCATTAGCCCCTCTGGAACCGTAAATGGCCGTGGCTGAGGCATCTTTTAACACTTCCATGGATGTAATGTCGTTTGGGTTGATGTCGTTGATTCCTCCCGCTATAGGGATGCCGTCCACCACAAACAAGGGGTCGTTGCTGGCATTAAAGGATCTTCTCCCTCTGATCCTTACCTGGGGGGCTGCTCCGGGCTTACTTCCGGGAGCGGTTACGTCCACCCCCGATGTCCGTCCTTGTAAAGCCTGTCTGGCATCAGTTATGGGCTGCTCGGCTATTTCTTTGGAGCCTACCGATGAAATTGCTCCGGTCAACTGGCTTTTTTTTACTGTTCCATAGCCGACAACTACGACCTCTTCCAAGTCCGACATGTCGGGTTCCAGAGAAACATCGATGATAGTTTGATTGGTTACTTGAACATCTTTGGTTTGGTATCCAATAAAAGAGAACTGAAGCGTACTCCCCGAAGGCACGGACAGCATATATTTGCCGTCAAGGTCAGCCGCTGTCCCGTTTGAGGTGCCTTTTACCAGGACTGCTGCCCCTGGGATGGGTTGGCCTATTTCATCTGTAATGGTTCCGCTTATTTTAAGGTTTTGAGCAAATAGTGGAACACACATAAATAATAGGAATAGCACTATCCCTAATCTGGGGTAAATTTTGGTTTGCATGGTTTTTTGGTTTATTGTTAATCATTTAATAGGGCCTATAATTTTGGGTATGTCCTGTAAAAAAATAAGTCTCAATGACAGGAAACGATTTTTAAATTAGAGATCTAATTGTATCTATTCAAGTTTTTATAATTATTTAATTACGGAATCGTTTTCGTGATTAAAATTTTTACATTTCTTAAATGAGCGGTATAAAATGGATATTATTGGGTGTTAAATGGGATAATGAATAATGTGTTTTAAACATTTGCTTAAGATAGATCGTGTCGGTAATTCGTGTAAATAGCACTATTGGGAGATATAGATGGACTATTGTAGCTCTGCTTTTTATGGCTACTGGTATTAAGTACATTGATAGGAACATACTTTCCTTTACCATGATCGATGATGGCTTTAGAAAAGCTATGCTTGGACTTTCCTCTGATGAAGAATTGACGGTCGGGTTAATAGATCGCTTTAAGATTCGAATGGGATATGTAGATGCAAGTTTTAAACTAGCCTATGCCATGGGGTTTGTTTTGATGGGGTATTTGATCGATAAGGTCAAGGTAAAGAAAGGTTACAGTCTGGCCATTATGATCTGGAGTATGGCAGGAATGGTTGTAGCATTGGTGAATAATTTTAGGGTACTAAGTATTGTCCGTTTTATATTTGGCTTTGGTGAGTCAGCCAACTTTCCTGCGGCAATCAAGACCATTGCCGAGTGGTTTCCCAAGAAAGAAAGGTCGTTTGCAACAGGCATTTATAATGCGGGTGCAAATGTAGGAATCATGGCGACTGCTCTATTGGTTCCCCAATTGATTATCCATTTGGGGTGGAGATGGTCTTTTTTGTGTACCGGGGTTTTAGGAATACTATTATTGGGGTGCTGGTGGTCAATTTATAAACCTCCGGCTGACCATCCAAAACTGGGAAGGAAAGAGTTGGACCATATTCAATCTGATGGGGAAGAGGTGCATGACCAAGTCAATGTGCCATGGAAAAGCCTTTTAAAGGAGCGCGGAGCTTGGGCCATAGCCGTGGGGAAGTTCCTTACAGATCCTATATGGTGGTTTTATTTGACATGGCTTCCTGATTTTTTTAACAGTAATGAAGCTTTGGATCAAAAATTGGATTTGACCGGACTTGCCTTGCCTTTTATATTTATTTATTTCACGTCTGATTTGGGGAGTGTATTCTTTGGGTGGCTTTCGGGCAAATTTATCCATTTGGGTTGGTCATTAAACAGGAGCAGAAAGACTACTTTGCTTATCTGTGCATTATTGGTAGTCCCTTTAATGTTAGCTGCCAAAGTATCCAATTTATATGTGGCCATGATTTTGATCGCACTGGCCGCCGCAGCTCATCAGGGTTGGTCAGCCAATATCTTAACTTTATCCTCGGATATTTTTCCCAAAAAGGTGGTAGGATCCGTAGTGGGATTGGCAGGAATGATCGGAGCAATTGGAGGAGCCATTTTTGCAGCGCTGGCGGGATTGATTTTGGTGCAATGGGGGTATTTGCCCATATTTATGATAGCATCTGTTTCTTATCTCTTGGCACTTGGAATCATTCATTTGCTTATTCCTAAAATTGGGGCCAATAGGGAGATAAGGAACGTTAACTGAAAAATCCCGGTCGAAAGGCCGGGATTTTCTTAGTGTTTATTTGCAGTTATTCTTACTTAAAGGCATCTGCTTTATGGTAAGCATTGATCAGGGCTTGTTCACCCTCTTTGCCGGGGGCTGCATTGCCGTGCTCCATTCCGCATATGCCCTGGAAGCCTTTGTTGTCTATCCACTTGAAGACATTCTGATAATTGATCTCCCCGGTGCCGGGTTCTTTTCTGCCCGGGTTGTCACCGATTTGAATATAGGCGATTTCATCCCAACAGAGTTCCATGTTTTTGATCAGGTCTCCTTCATTCCGCTGCATATGGTAGATGTCATAAAGGATTTTTACTGCGGGGCTTTGTACTGCTTTACAGATCATATAAGCTTGGTTGGAGTGTCTTAGGTACAGGTCAGGGTTATCGCTGAGCGGTTCCATGACCATGGTCAGTCCGTGTGCCTCCAGCACCTCTGCACCTCTGCGGTAAGCATCGATGACATTGGAAGTCTGTTGATCCAGAGGCAGCCTCCTTTCAAAATAGCCCGGTACCACGGTCATCCACTTGGCATTGACGATTTTGGCCAACTCGGCTGCCTTTTCACATTCTTTGACAAAGGCGTCTTTGTACTCTTCCTTTCCAGTGGTCAAGGCTACTTTCCAGTTGAATCCCGGATCAATAACAAATACTCCCATGGTCATGCCGTTTTTTTCCAAGGCAGCGCCAATGCGCTTTTGGTCTTCCAGGGATCTTTTCATCAGACCATTGTCTTCCAATGCGGGGAAGCCCTGTTCGGCCATGAAGTTGATCTGGTCGACATAATCATCCCCCGCATGGTTTTTAAACATGCCGAAATGAGGTGCGTATTTGAGGTTGAAGGCTCTTTTGGGGTTGGTTTGGGCCATGTTTTTGGCTAAAGAGGTTCCTCCGGAAAGGGTCGCCAAGGCTCCGCCCAGGGCTGCATTTTTCAGAAAATTCCTTCTAGGGTTGATGAGGTTTTTCATTTTTCAAAATGTAGTTATCACAGAATAATTAATGGTTATTGTTGGATTTTGTCAACTTAACAAAAGCCGTCTAATATAGGAATGAAAGTAACTATTGCCAAAGGAAATGAAAGGTTAATTGGTGGTTTTTTCGACAAACGGCCAGCGGGGATTACCAAAGGAATATCCAATTAATGGGACAACTTTTGTCATTTTCTTTGATTTACCAGGGAGAATAAAGCAGATGGGTTCAAAAAGTGCTACATTTAAATAAGCAGCATAAAACATGATAGGTTCATGAACAGGATAGACCGGCTTACGGCGATATTGACCCATTTACAAAGTAAAAGATTGGTAAAGGCCCAACAGATTGCAGACCGTTTTGACATCAGTTTGCGGACGGTATACCGGGACATCCGGGCCTTGGAAGAGGCTGGTGTTCCCATCATCGGGGAAGCAGGTTCGGGTTATTCCCTCGTGGAAGGTTACCGGTTGCCACCGGTCATGTTTACCCAAGAGGAAGCGATGGCATTTGTATTGGCAGAAAAGATGGTGGAGAAGATGACTGATAGAGAAAGTGCCGCAAGTTTTAAGGAAGCGATGTACAAGATCCGGTCGGTACTGAAAAGTGGGGAAAAGGACATTTATGATCAGGTGGAGTCCTTGATTGCAGTAAGAAAGCGGCCCAATAGTCTTCAGGAGGCCAATAGGCCCAAAACCATCCCCAGCATCCTGACAGGTGTTGCCAAGAAGGAGGTCTTGAAGATGGAGTACAGCAAAGCAGGAAGTGAAAGTTCGACCAGAGAAGTAGAACCTGTTGGGATCTATTATTACTTTGACCAGTGGTATATGATAGCGTATTGTAGGTTGAGGAAAGCTTATCGAACGTTTAGAATAGATAGGATAGGGGAAATCTGTGCAACCGGGATTCACTTCAGGGATAAACACCCCACTTTACATACCTATCTGAAGGAGTTGGAAAACAAAAATGAGCTGACCAAAATAGTCATCCAAGTGGATAAGGAGGTGGTTCCTTATCTCGGTCAGGATAAATACGACTATGGGTTGGTCTATCAATCGGAAGTGGATGATGAAAATAAAGTGGAAATGACGTTTATGCTGCCTTATGAAGATGATTTCCTTAGGTGGTATTTTATGTTTGCAGAATACGCCGACATCATTTCGCCAGAGGAGATGAAGGAGAAAGCCATGATCAAGCTTAAAGAAAAGCTTAAAAGACTGAAAAAAAATGTACAGCTGCTGACATAGGGTTGACAGTGGGGAAGATTTAATTTGTCCTGGATAATGTCGAAAAAGCACAAAAGACATCCGTGAGATGTTCAGAGGGGCTTTTCTCCGGGAAATTGTAGCGCTTTTTGGGCTTTAGCCGTAGGGAAAGCAGTGGCTTTGGGTGCAATTCTGGAGAAAGATTGTGAAATAGGCTATCTGTAAGATAAGTTCAATTAGAAATGAATTATTTGGAGACTCCTAACTCGATTTAAATAATGGTTTTGGTATTTAAAACTTCGGTAGAAAATGAGGCTGAGATCAACAAAGTAGCCCCTATATTGGACAGGCTTTTGGAGGGGGAGGGATCATGGAATTTTGACTTGGAAGATTGTGACAGAATCCTAAGGGTAGTTACTGAGGAAAGGAGGGTGGAAGACATCACCCTGGCAGTGGAAGGATCCGGCTATTTTTGCGAGGAGCTGGGGGATTAAAATAAACTTCTAATAGTTACTGATGAATCCTTTATTGGTTTCAGAATCTCATAGTTATTATCAATTCTTATTTATTTGGATTAAATCTAAATAGATGTATTTTTGTGTTGTTAAGTTATTGAAGAAAGCAATTAGGGGCTAAAAGTTGGATACAAAGCAGCTAATTAGCCGGTGGGGATCGAGCTTTTTTCATCACTTATTCGCTCTTATATATGATACACGAAGGTATTTTTATTGATTGTCTCTTAATTTTTTTAGAGTTGTTTTTGATGCCCCGGGCTTAGTCCCGGGGATCATAACGCTTAAGGGTATTCGGGATGATTGGAGATTACTGCTGACTGAGGGAAGGGAAACCGATATACGGAAAAGGAATTAGCTAAAGGTAACTTGATTTGACATATGTTTTCGCGGAAAAGGTGGGGCCATTGGCTCCATCTTTTTTCTATTTGCGCTCTTCAATAAATGTTCTGAATACCAGTTCCAGTTGATAAGTGAAGGCATGAAAAAACGATTGAGGGATAAATCTACAAGCAGGAAAAGACACGGAGAAGAAAAGTATAAGGCATCTTCTTACAGCTGTTTTCTGAACTGTTCGGGAGTCATTCCAGTGTTCTTTTTGAAGAACCGGATAAAATAGGAGTGGTCCATAAAGCCTAATTCCGCGGCAAGTTCACCAATGGTCAATTCCGAATGGGTCAATAGCCTTTTGGCTTCCAATACCAATCTTTCCCTGACGATTTCAGTAAAGGCCGACTTTTGGGTCCTTTTGCAAAGGTCGCTAAGCTGTCGCTGGCTAAGCTTCATTTTTTCAGCGTAAAAACTGACAGGTTGGTGTTCGGTCAGGTGCTTCTCTATCAGTCTTTCCAACTTTTGCATGGCAGCCTGGTCGGGTGAGCCGTTTACCTTCACCTGATCTGCCTCAAGGTAATTGCGGTGAAGTTGGATCAGTAGACTGTCGGTATGGTTTCTTATCAGGTCATTTTTCATCCATGACTCCTCCAGACAGGCATCCTTTATGGATTTGAAACCTTTTTCGATGGAAATAGCTTCCTGCTCATTCAGCTGCATAAAGGGCGGGTTTCTGGAAGAATTGAAAAAGGAATAGGTCCAGAGTTTTTTAGGGGAGAAATATTCCACATAAAAGGCTTTACTGAAAAACAATATGTGACCTTCACTGTCCTTGGAAAGCTCCCAACAGTGCACTTGCCCGGGGCTTAAAAAGAAAACACTTCCAGGGCCTACGGTGTAGGTGGTGAAATCAATGGTATGGCTTCCCGTTCCCTGGGTAAGAAGCAAAACAATATAGAAGTCATGCTTGTGGGGCTGTTGGATGAACTGGTGTTTGACAAGGTGCCGGGAGAACTTTGAGTAATAAAAATCCAATTCCCTGGTCTTGGCATCGTCAAAATCCTGAATTCTGTAAACGGGAAGTGGGCTTTTTTCCATATTGAGTACAATCTTTTAGGTAGGCTAAATTAGTAAATCACCTGATAATATGATCAAGCCTTTAGGCAATTGGGATTAATTCTATCTTGTTACCTTGATCTAGTAAGAAGGAAAGCTCAAAGCTACCTGAAAGATACAGTCCAAAAAAGACATTAGGTGATATGAAAACCTCTCCGGTTTTTCTTTTGTTTCAATAGAAATTAGACGACTTGATCACCCGATTTCCCAATAACTTAATCACCTAATCCCCAGCTTCGAGGATGGTTCGGAATGTCAGGCTGATTCGAGGTCTGTTGACTTTTTTAGTTGGAGGAAGACGGTGAAGCCAGTTTTTTTGGCAACCTTCGCGCATCAGCAGCAAACTCCCGTTTTCGAGTATTAAGTCCACCTTTTGTTTGGTTTTTTTATGCTTAAAAGAAAATTTTCTTTCTGCTCCAAAACTCAGGGAGGTGACGATGGGATCATCCCCCAGCATCTTTTCCCCATCGCTGTGCCAGGCCATTCCCTCATTGCCATCGTGATAGAGGTTGAGCAGGCATGAGTTAAAACTATTCCCGGATATTTGTTCAACCCATGTTTTTAATTGCTTAAGCTCATCTGTCCAGGGCAATGCCCGCTTGGTGGTGTTGGAGTAGGTGTATTCAAATGCCCTGTCCCCATACCAAGCTACTTTTCTTTTGGTGGTATAATGCTTTCCATAGATCACTGCCTCATCATGCCTCCATTCTATGTTTTCCATTAGTTGATCAAAAAAATACTGGGATCGTTCTTCATTCAGTATTTTCCCGTAATAATGGACCACGCCATCAAAAGGGAGTAGGTTTTGCAGTCTGTCTTGTTTAAAAAGATCCATGTGTAGAAGTACGGAGTTTGAAGTGGGAAGTTTGAAGTACGAAGTAGGAAGTTTGAAGTACGAAGTGCGAACATTCCCCTCTACCAAATACTCAATACTCCATACTCAATACTTAAGACTATATATTGTGCTTAATGTCCAGCGTCTTTGTAAGCCGCTTCCCACCCAATCATTGCTTTTTTTCGGGTAGGCCCCCACATATAACCTCCAATCAGGCCACTCGACTGGATCACCCTGTGGCAGGGAATCAGAAAGGCTACGGGATTGCTGCCGATGGCCGTCCCAACTGCCCTGGAAGCCTTTGGCTTTTTGATGTGATGGGCAATATGACCATAGGTAGTGAGCTTTCCCATTGGGATTTTGAGCAGGCATTCCCATACTTTTAACTGGAAATCAGTCCCTTTTAAATGCAACTTCACCTGGTCCAGCTGGTTCCAATCCCGGTCAAAAATCCTCACCGCATTTATATGAAACTGATCGCACTTTTGACAAAATGCCGCTTTAGGAAACTGAGCCTGAAGTAGGAGCAAGGCTTCTTCTCTATTCTCGGCAAAGGCCAGATGGCAGATGCCTTTTGCTGTGGATGCGACTATGATGTCCCCAAAGTGGGTGGTGAAAAACTGATAGTTGATGGAAAGGAGAGCTCCACCATTTTTGTACTCCCCCGGGGTCATTCCCTCAATGTTTATAAATAGATCATGAAGCCTTCCGGTACCCGAAAGCCCACTTTCCAAGTTGGCTTCCATTAAGCTGCTGCCTGCATTACTGAGTACCTTTTTGGCATGGCCAATGCTGATGTATTGGAGGAATTTCTTTGGACTCACTCCTGCCCATTCAGAAAATACCCTTTGGAAATGATAAGGGCTCAGGCTTGTTACCTCGGCTACTTCCTCCAGCTTGGGTTGTTTTTGGAAATTTTCCTGAAGATATTTGATGGCCTGTTCCACCCGTCGGTAAGTGATCTCATCCTGACTGTTCATCGGCATCCTATTTTTTCGTTTTGTAAAAGTAGGAAGGAAGCTTTAAAGTTTCCACCCGAAACTTGCGGTAGTGAAGGAGGCCATCCTCCCCACCACTTTGCCAAGCTTGCATCGGTCAATATGCTCTTCAAATGACTTATTCATAAAGGGATGTTCTTATGAGCAAAGCATGGATAGAGGCTATACAGCAGGGATGAAAGAAAAAAAGCAGACAGTTTTCATCCTTATGTTCAACTGCCTGCTCTATAAAAGCGGTTAATTTAATTTAGCGAATGCTAAGATCTTAACCATAAACTTCCTCAAAGAATTCACTCAGGGCTTGTGTTTTTCTACCAAGAATTTTTCGAGGTCTCTGGAGGTATGATCAAATTCACCCTTGGAAATGCCCTGCCCAAACATGGAAAGCATTCCTACAATTTCAGCGGGCAATCCAAGTGATTTCAGGGTACTTTCAAAAGTGCTTATATCAGGAGAGGTGTATTTCACTTCAACACCAGCTGTTTTGCCAATTAATTTACTGACGGTTTTGAAATCCACTGTTTCGCTTCCGTTGAATTCGTAGATTTCGTTTTTATGAATTTCGGGCTTAGCTAGCATGTTGGCCGCTGCTTCAGCCAGGTCTTTTCTGGGAACAAAGTTGACTTTACCCTCCCCGGTAGGCAAATAGATGGATCGGGTTTCCATCAACTTATTTTTGTCACCAACAAATAGGGGGATGACCTCTGCATAAAGGTTATGACGCAAGATGGTATAGTCCAATCCAGATTGTAGGAGGGCTTCCTCTGTTAATTTATGGCTATTTACTACCGGGAACAAAGGGCTATCGGCAGCTTCATCTTTTCGGACGGCGCTGGTGTAAAGGATGTGTTTGACCCCTTTTTTAAGGGACGCTTGAATGATGTTGTTATGTTGTTCCAATCGGGAGCCAAGATCATTTCCAGAGACCAAATAAAGCACTTCTATTCCTGCAAGGGCTTTTTCCAAACTATCAACATCATTATAGTCTCCTGTTCGGATATCAATTCCTTGTAGGGTAAATTTTTGAGCAATTTCATGTTCCGTATTCCTGACTAAAACTGCGATATCCTTCGGAGCAACCTTCTCAGCGAGGTAATTTACCACCAAACTCCCAAGGCTTCCTGTAGCGCCGGTAATCAATGTCTTTTTCATAGTAAGCTTCATTTGTTACTAATGTATATTTAGTTACTTTTGGTAAGTAAAGGTAAAAGGCATTCTACTATTGATCAAGAACTTACGGGGAAGTAAGGCTGTTACCTGAAAGTAATTGATGTTGATAATCAGTGTTTTATGATGGAAGAAAATTTAAAAAAATATACAAATGGGGAAAATTGTCCCGTCAGAAACATCTTGGACAGGTTCGGTGACAAATGGTCCATTTTAGTACTTTTATTATTAGGTGAAAGCGAAAAACTCCGCTTCAGTGAACTCCAAAAATGCATAGGAAGTATATCACAAAAGATGCTAACGGTGACACTCAAGAAATTAGAGGAGGATGGGCTGGTCAATCGAACTGTTTATCCGCAAGTCCCTCCGAAAGTGGAATATGAACTGACCGATTTGGGAAAAAGTTTATTGCCCAACATCCGGAATTTGGTCCAATGGGCCAATGATAATATGGCGGAGATTTGGGCCCATAGAAGGGGAGAGAACTAATCGAAAAATAGTGGACTAGTTGGGCGGATTTCTTTTCCTTAGGTAGGTGATTTTGGCGCTTTCAGGAGACTTTTAGAGTAAAAAAAATGATTGCTGAATACGGTTTAATGCATTGAAAATCAGTAAATTTGATATGAGTAATTCTAATCCTTTCTGGTTTGGGGCGGTAGGATATTAGGGATCAGAGTGGACTTCAATAGTATACATTGATTTCAACCAAACCTAAAATAACATGGAAAAGCAATTGAGATTTATTCTACCAGTTTTTTCGATGCTGATTCTTTTGGTTCAATGTAGTGAAAAGAAAATGGAGGGGACATCCACAGATTTGGATCCCGGGTTAGTATCACAAGATTTTAATGGGTTTGAAAGTCAAATAAAGCTAGGAGAACACCTTGTTTTGGTAGGTGGCTGTAATGATTGCCATACGCCCAAGAAAATGACTCCTAATGGGCCTGTCCTGGATTCGGCGCTTTGGTTGTCGGGACATCCCGCCCAAATGCCGGGTATAGAGGTTGACCGACAAGCGATGGAAGCCAAAGGGCTGGTGGTCACTTGGGATTTGACCGAATGGGTTGGTCCTTGGGGAGTGTCTTATTCTGCCAATCTTACACCCCATGAATCCGGAATCGGCAACTGGAAGGAAGAGCAGTTGTTCAAGGTTTTTAGGGAAGGAAAATATAGAGGGTTGGATGGAACCAGAAACATATTGCCTCCAATGCCTTGGGAGATGTACCAACACTATACCGATGAGGAAATCAAAGCGATTTTCAGTTATCTTAAAAGTATTAAACCAGTGGACAATGCTGTGCCCGCTCCGCTTCCTCCAGCCAGTGCCGGTAAGTGAGGTGAACATGAAATAGACGATAGAAAATCAACGTTAAGGCCTACAAGCGTGAGAGAAGGTGTTAGAATTGATGTCTAATGGTGCCTTTGCGGATATCCATATGGCATAAACCAGGAAGCCAGTTTTCCTAAATCCCTAAAGTCATTGAATGTTTTACCTTGTGGTAGATTAAGGTGGCTTTGATACAGGCCTTTAATTCTTCTTTTGGAACTTTCTGGTCCATATGGAAGATAATGGCCCGGTTACCTTCGTACTGAAATTTATTGCCGAAAACCAGCCTAAAAGTGTCCACCAGTCTGCTGGTGCATTGGAAATAAAGTGCGTATTGGTCAGGTAGTTTGGGTTTCCAGTCCATTCTTAGGGTACTGCCATTTTTCGTTAAGAAACTTGGCTCGCCCCATTTTAAAGTTTCTTCCAGCACATCCACCTCAGCAGTTTCATCCGCGGTTTCCAGCACCAATTGCCTTAGGTTGTACATTTTATCCCTGACAAAATCAGGGTAAGCGGCAAACACCTGTTCTATCTTGGGATTGGTTTTGATTTCCAGCATACTGATTAGTTATCATGAAGTTGCATAGCCCAAACTGATCAGAAAAAGCCTGATAGGTACTCTATGGACAAGTAGATGATAATTCGATGAGGTTTATTCAATTTATTTCCTGCTTCCAAGCAGGGGGATTGAATCTGCCTTTCTCCTCAAAAAGTTAGGCATTTTTTTTCTGATACTTGACAAAAATATGGATCCAGATAGATCGGCTGAGACGATAGGTAATGGGAAGCAGGACAATCACCAAGCTAAGAATGACGGCCAGCATATAATCGATGGAAACTTCTTCCATCAGCAGGGCCATGCTTATCCAGGTACAGATGAACAGGGCAGTATTCAGGGCATAGCTGATAAACATCGCTCCAAAATAAAAGCCAGGTTCTGGATTGAAGGATTGGCCACATTCAGGGCACTGGGGCTGCATCTGGGAAAACTTTTTGGGATGGTAAAGTGTCCCTGACTGGAACATCTTGCCTTTATGGCATCGGGGGCAGGTACAGTTGAGGGTGCTGATAATTTTGGAAGCGGTAGTAGACATCTTCGCTTTACTTTTTGTTTCCTGCAAAATTAAGCTAAAAAGTGTTCCTTTAATAGGACGGATTTGACATTGTGTAGGATAAAGTGTCTAATGGTTGAAAAAGGTGGAATGATAGCTTTTTCAGAGATTGGCATTGAGGCCCCTCCATTCGACATTGTTCCATCCCTATTGTTTTATTAACGCAAGCCAGCTGCGGCTTGACTTTACCTGCCTCGACCAGACAGTATAGGAGGTCGGAGGCCTCAAAATCGCCAGCTTAAAGCGTTTTTTTATAAAATCTATTGCACTGGTATTTTCATAGAAAAAAGTTATTTAAAATCATTCTAAATAATTTAGATGTTAAGCAAATGAGGTATAGCTTTGCGTTTAATTAAAATTAATCTAAATAAGAAAAATGAAAAGAATATTACTTTTAATGTTTTTTGTAAGTCTAGGACAGGCCTTATTGGCCCAGACTACAGGGACGATAAGTGGTTTTGTACAGGATGAGGCGGGGAATGCTGTTCCCTATGCTTCAGTGCTTCTCAGGGGGACTTCTTATGGGGCGGCTACCGGAGAGGATGGAAAGTATGAATTTTCAGCTCCAGCAGGGGTTTATACATTGGATATCTCTGCAGTAGGCTTTATTGCCCACCACAGAAAGGTGTCGGTAAAGGCTGGACAGCTTAGCCAAATAGAAGAGATAGCGTTGAAAGAGGATGAGGCGGAGCTTAGGGAAGTGATCGTGACCGGTCAAAGAAGCGAATACAAAGTGGATCAGCCTTCTGAAAGTCTGCGTTTGAACGTGCCACTGATCGAGACTCCTCAAAATATCCAGGTGATCACCGGAGAACTGCTCAGCGACCAACAGGTGATTGATATGAGCGATGGGGTGTTGAGAAACGTCAGTGGAGCAAGCCGTTTGGAGCACTGGGGCAATATGTATGCAAGGGTGAACATGAGAGGTTCCCGTGCAGGAGCTTTTAGAAACGGGATGAACGTGACCTCGAACTGGGGGCCTTTGAATGAGGATATGAGCTTTGTGTCCCATATTGAATTTGTCAAAGGGCCGGCCGGTTTTATGATGTCCAATGGTGAGCCAAGCGGTATTTACAATGTGGTAACCAAAAAGCCAACCGGCGAGACCAAGGGGGCAGTGAATTTGACCATGGGCAGTTTTGACCTGTACAGGGGTACTTTGGACTTGGATGGTAAGCTTAGTCAGGACGGCAAACTTCTTTACCGATTGAACCTGATGGGGCAGACGCAGAACTCCTTCCAGGACTATACCTTTACCAACCGCTACAGCATTGCACCGGTGCTGAGCTACCAGCTGGATGAGAAGACCAAACTGACTTTGGAGTATGCCTATCAGCATGTGAAAATGTCCAACGTGGGCTCTGCTTATGTTTTCTCCTCCAAAGGATACGGTATTTATGATCAAAGTTTTACCATTGCCGAACCGGGACTTGATCCCACCAAAGTGGATGACCACAGTGTGATGGCCAATCTCCAGCATGAGATCAATGACCGCTGGAAGGTCACCGGCCAATTGGCCTACTTTAACTATAACCAAGTGGGCAGCTCAATGTGGCTTAGGGGAATAGATGAAAGTGACAGTTTGGTGAGGTATGCGAGCATTTGGGATGCCATCAATGAAAGCGCCTATGGACAGGTTTTTGTAAATGGAGAAGTGAAGACCGGTGCCGTAAACCACCGTATTTTGGCCGGACTGGACATGGGAACCAAGGAATACCTGGCGGATTGGAGTCAAAGCCATGATTTAGATTCGTTAAATGGAGGCCAATTTGTGATGGACAATCCATCGTACGGTACCCCCGTAAACGGTTTGCCGCAGTTTGATAGAAGCAAGAGCCTGAAGCAAAGGGCCAATACCACGGCCATTACCCAATCCTATTCCGGGTTTTATGTTCAGGATGAACTGGGCTTCTTTGACAACGACCTAAGGTTAACCCTGGCTGGTAGGTATACTTACGTTTCCCAAAATTCTTATGGAACCACCTTGGAAGAGAGTCAGGTGACACCTAGAGTGGGACTGAGCTATTCCTTTGACAGCCAGACTTCTGCTTATGCATTGTTTGATCAGTCCTTTGTACCCCAGACGGGCGTGTTGAGAGGAGGAGGAAAGCCAAAGCCGATTACCGGAAACAATCTTGAGTTTGGGTTGAAAAGGGACTTTTTCGATGGCAGATGGAGTACTGGAATTTCTGCCTATAGAATCCTGAAAAACAACCAGCTGGTGCCGGACCAGCAGGATCCCAATGACCCTACAGATGTAGGCCAGTATTCGGTTCAGCTGGGCCAGACCAGAACACAGGGAATTGAATTTGATGCCAGAGGGGAACTGCTTCCCGGTTTGGTGTTGGTCGCCAACTACGCTTATACCAATTCAGAGATTTCGAAGGATACCCGGGAAGATAATATTGGTACGGTGGTGCCAGGGTTTGCCAAGCACCTGGCCAATGGCTGGTTGTCCTATAAGGTGAAAAATGGCGGGCTGAAAGGCTTTGGGGTTTCCGCAGGATTTACCTATCAGGGGGACAGAAGTACTTGGAGATGGTCGGCCGATACCCAAAGAGCTCTTCCGGACTACTTCCGGATGGATGGCGGTTTGTCCTGGGAAAACAACAACCTGGTCGTAAGGGCCAATGTCTTCAATATTCTGGACAAATACCTCTACTCCGGTTCGGCTTATGCCACCTATTACTACTATCAAGCAGAGGCCCCAAGAAATGCCCGTTTGAGTGTAGGGTTTAAGTTTTAACAGGCGCTGGGTTTAAGAAATAGTCCCTATATGGAGACCGATTAACACGGATAAGATTTTGGAAACTGTTGAGGAATGACAATCACCAACTGCTTATCCGTGTTGATTTTAACTCTTCCTGGTGCTGGAAAATGAATAGCTCATCTTGGATGGATGCCTGTGAATATACAGGAGAAACAGAAAACAAATGTCATCTGCCAAAAGGGGAAGAAGAGGAGTGAACTGACGGTTTTTCAAGCGGAAAAAGAGCGGCAGCAGCTTTGGCTGGGCTTGGTTTCAGACATCATGGTATTCATAGTGAGTGTTACAGGCTGTAGTTATGTATTTGAACACGAGATCAGGGATTAAGAGCTTCAGGGGAAGTTTTGGCCCTTAAAAATATAAAGTCCTGTGAAATGGAAAGGTAGCGCAATCTTGGAGAATTAAAATTTTCTGAAAATCCTTTTCCATCACAGGCACAAATTGATTTTTTACCAACATTAATTGAGCATGAACTACTGCAAAACAGAAGTGATCTTCCAAAAGGAAGGGTTTATTTTGACCAGGTGTGAACACTGTGGGAGGATAGGGATGATGTATGAACAGTGTATGCTGAGTTTCAGTCAGGTGGACTTTAGGGGCTTTTGCCGCTATATGGATGATCTGTCATTTGACAGTGATTTCAGTCCTTTCTACGATGGTGTGGACAGGATTATTATAGAGACATTTCACATGGACATCCAATTTACCCTAATGGAGGAAGAGTTTTACAGGCTCAAAGGCTTTTTGCAAGAGGCGCGAATGCAGTTACAAATAGAAAAATTATTAAAAAACTAAAAAGTAAGATAGAAATGAAAACAAAGTTCGGTGTATTGTTTATTGTGGCATTACTAATGAATATAAATGCCGTAATGGCTCATGCTCTGTGGATTGAAACAAGCCTAGTGGGCAAAAAGGGCAAGGAGCAACAGGTAAAGGTTTACTATGGAGAATATGAAGCAGGAGTGGTAGAAAAGGTGGGGGATTGGTACTCTGATGTTCAGGATTTTGAGCTGTGGCTAATCGATCCAGATGGCAATAAAACAGTTTTGGCTACCCAAGTTGGGGAAGATCACTTTACCGCCAGTTTCACACCTGAATCAGACGGGGTATACCGTCTACAGATTGGCCACTCGGCCAAAGACCTGGGCGGGGAATACCTTTATCAGTTCAATACGGCAACCCAGGTATGGGTAGGAAAAGCACAGGAAGCAGATTTGAAAGGTGCCCAAACGGATCTGGCATTGCTTTTGTCTGATCCCGTGAAGAAAAAACAGCAGGAAGCCTTGTCTTTTAAGACTTATTTCAAAGGGCAGCCCAAAGCTGGGGTAAGTGTAGCTGTGGTCAGCCCGGAAGGATGGTCAAAGAGCTATGAATCTGACGAAAACGGAGCGGTGGTCATCGATACCCCTTGGAAAGGGCAATACCTGATTGAAGCCACTTATACCGAAGAAACCAAAGGAGAGCACCATGGAGCCGCCTATAATTTTATCTGGCGCTGTGCCACCCAAAGCATTGTAAGATAGGTTTGTAAATTTTTTAACTGACTGACAGCAACCCCACTGGTAAGCCATAAGGGCTTACGAGTGGGGATTTTTTATGGGTTTCAGGAAATAGGGACCAGGCTGAAAAGTGGGGTGAACTCGATTGACACTGAGGGATAAAAGTCCAAGTGGAGAAAACCACAAAGGTAACAAAGGTTTCACAGGAGGGCACAAAGTGGGTTTAAGCTGTTCAATATTATTCAAGCTGGTCGGAATTTGTAATTCCGACTTTTTATTTTGTCATCACTCTTCCTGTTGTGCCTTCCCGCACTTTTGCGCGGTGCCGTAGCTCAGCTGGCGGGACAGCGGTGCGCGTGTTGCCTCTACGTTGTACCTAGGGATAAGGGATTTAAACCTGACAGGTTTAGTGACCAGAAAGTTCCTAATAAGACTTTATGGGAGGTAAAAACCAGACAGGTTTTATTTTCTATGTAACGCCGATCCGCCGTTGCGGAGGGTACCATTGAATTTGAGTTTGCCTGATCTAAGCAGGCTTAAGACTCAGTTTTAGTAGCCCCGCGCCTGTGCGTCTTGGCGTAGCACAACCGGGAACTCTCTAAAATGAAGGTCTTTCCGAATTTTCAATTCGAAAAGACCTTCTGTATTTTATAAAAAGAAAGTGTCTACCAAAAAAAGATGATTTAATTCAGCTGCTCCATCATCAAGGCCTTCAATTCGGCATTGCTCATGTAGAGCTTGTTTCGGACTACCTTGCCTTCTTTATTGACCAGTACATAGTGGGGAATTCCCGAAATCTGGAATTTTTGGGAAAGGACATTCCACTCATCTGGGGAAACACGGAAGTGTTCGCCCTTGATGCTGGGGATGCGCAGTTCCCATGTTTTTTCAGGGGAAGTATGGTTGGTGATATAGACAAAGACCACATCCTCCTCTTTTATTTCCTCCTTGAGCGGGGCGATTTTGCTCATGCCGGCAATGCAGGGCCCACACCAGGTAGCCCAGAAGTCCACATAGACCACCTTCCCTTTGAATTTGGCCATCATGGCATCAAAAAGCTGGTCCGCTTCTGTTTTCGGCGTTTCGTTTACATGATAGCCTTTTGCGGTTTTGTTTTCTTCTTCAATGGCCGCTATTTTATCTTTCAGCTGTTGATTGGCTTCCAATAGGTAATCGGCAATAAATTGATTTTTGAAAAGACCCGGTATCTCCGCTTCTTGTTCTGGAGTATAAGGATGATAGGCTGATTCCAAGGTATTGTGTTTGTCTTGTGAAAGCATGATATCGGCTACGATTCCGGGCTTTATATTGAGCTGCTTTTCCAGTTTTTGAGCATACTTTTTCTTATTGGACTCATCAATAATTTCCTGTACGATCTCTTGGTTGGCAGAAAATAGAGGGGTAAGTAATTCTTTTGAAGACTCAGGGACATTATTTATCTCTTGAAATGACTTTGCTACAGAAATTAGGACCAGGGCAGCGCGTTGTTCTTTTGTAATAGAGATTCCCCTTTTGTCTAACTCATTTTCAAGATTTTTGAGGGGGTTTTTAAAATCTGAATTGCGGATAATATCCGCAAACTTGATGCGGTTGATCAGGATATCGAAGTCACTGGAAACCAGGTTCAGGGGATTGTTGAGATCGCTGTCGGTTAAAAAGGCTAAAAACTCACGGTCCAAATTGGCTCTTTCCAAAGGAATTTCACGCTGGTCCCGGGCTACCTTGTGCTGGGAGCGATAGGCACTTTCCCTGTTCATATTATAAGACAGGACATTGGTGTATGCCCTGAATGTAATGGATTTTTCTTTGATAAACCGGGCCTTTTCCGACACTTTATGTTCCTTTAGGTAAGCTTTAAGGGCAGCCATGTCCTTGTCCATGATATCAAAGCAATAAGCCTTAAAATCCTCGATGTCAATATCCAGGATTTTGGCATTCATGTCATTATAATTGAAATGGCGGATCTTTCCCATACCCAAAAGGTCGGTATTTACCTTGGCATTGTCACCCATAAAAAGAGCCTTTGGGATTTCCTTTTCACCATCAGAGGGTGCCGGGGATGAGCCCAGATCAATGAACTGGAAGGTGGTTTTGCCCGGTTCGAAATGGATGGATTGGAACTTGCCCAGTAATCTGATATAGGCCTGTTCGGGATAGATCATGGGGAATTTGGCATGGAAGCTACCGTCCGCATCGATGTGGATGATATAGCTTTCTTGGTTCTGGGTCAGGACATTGTCCAAATGGAGTAGGCCTGTTTTGCCCATTTTGGGATGGTAGCCTTTGATATAACCCTCGTAGCTCGCACTGTCCCGATGGAAGATGGGCGCTTTGAAAAAGTCATCATGGGCAAGCTGGTAATCGGGGTTTTCAGTGAGCAGCTGGCTATAGGTAAGCAGTTCATTAGGAGCATGGCCTATCAGCATCAGCCCATTTTTGCCTTCTTTATAGAAAAGAGAGTGGTTTTCTTTTTCTGATTGATAAATGATTTCCCCTTTTTTCTTTTTGGCTTTTACTTCTACAACGGTATGGACTTTTCTGTCCAGGATCAGTTTGTCCTTGTCGAAGCCATATACCCATTCATTGCTTCCGTCGGTGCTCAGCCAGTTGCCCAAAAGATTATCTGGCAGGGGAGAGTTAGAAAGGGCTTTGTCGGTCAGCTGAATATCAAAGATTTTCCATTCCTCTTCCAGAAAGTCGATTTTTTCGGTTCCTTTTTCAAGTGGGGGAAAGTACAGGGTATATTGATGAACCCCGGAATCGTCCATAAAATGCCTTTCGTTTAAGGTGATCCCCTCGGCTTTTTTCACATACAGGGATGCTCCACCATCGCTGTTCTGAATATGTGTTCCCGTTGAACTGACGTTGATCCAATTGCCCGGAGGATAGTTTACCTTAAAATGGAGGACCGTGGTGCTGTCCCGTATTTCCAATTTGGTAACTTTTACATTAGGTGTATTGGTTGCCTTAAATGATGGGTTTTCGATGATCCTGTTTTGTGAAAAAGCGACAAAATAACTCAGTAAAAAAAGCAATAATGTCAAAAATGAATTCTTCATGATTAAAATAGATGGTATGGTTTTATAAAAGAAAAGAACAAGATAATAAAACAAACCTGTAGTTCAATTAAATAATTAGTTGGATTGTTGAGAAAAGATTTCGGATGTCAGGTTGTCCCTTCAGCTGAGTGTTATAGCCAGAGGGGAGATTTAAACCTGACAGGTTTCTTTGCCAGAAAGGCCCTGTAAGAACCTCATGGGATGTAAAAACCTGTCAGGTTTTAATGGTTTAACAAATTGGTTTAGCTTTGAAAGCTCAATCAAATTGATACGGTGTTCTAAAGTTCAAGCCTGATTACTACTATATAATCCATGTGCTGTGTCGAGGGTTGCTCCCTGATACGTTAGAAGTTGAGCCTTTTTTCTATAGGGGATGAGGAGTAATGTACCCATTTATCTTATACTGCCGTTTATAACTTCGAAAGTTGTAACCTCGTTCAGTTGATCAACCCCCTGTTATCCTGCGAAGGAATCCTTCTCCTTCGTCTCCAACTATTACATCATTAACTGATATTGCAGGAACTGTTCCAGAAAATTCAATCTTATATATCCCATTTTCTATTTCAGGCTCCGTGCTTAGCAGCTCGGAATTTTCAGAGGAAATTACCACTGTGTTTTCTTTTACAAATTCAGATTTTGTTTGATCATCATCAATATCCTTTCCCCTGTCCTCCTTTTCCGGATCAAGACAGGCTGAAAGGACCAGAAAAAGGAATAACCACCAATTCCTGAATAGGTACGGGGTGTTTTTTATGGGTCCCATGACTTTTGGGGTTTAGCATAAAGTGGTAGCGGAAACCAACAAATTTTCCGCTACCAAGGTGAAATTTTTATTATGCAACAGCCTCTTGCGGTACTTCACAATAAGCTGCAAATCCAGTTTTAATAATGAGTGCAAAAACTGAGGTAACAATAAATAAGAGAACCGGATTTAATGCGGCCAGGCCGAGAGCTGTCATTACCAAGGGAATACCTGTTTTTAAATAGTCCTTTAAAGTACCCTCTCCTTTAAGCAAGGCTTGGATATTTGGGTCATTGCAAATGACGGTTCTTAATTTTTCTTTGATTCTTTTCCATAATTTTCGTCCTTCTCTTTTGGCACCTTCTGGAGCCATAGAAGCAGTATCAGCTACGAAATTAAGGGATTTGATTAGGCTGAACTTTTCCAGGTTTTGATCGAACATTTTAGGAGTTATTATTTCTGTAGTACTAGAAGTAGAAACAGTTAGTCCAATGTCATGCAAGGCATTTCCTATCAATTCAAAAAGCTCATTCTCACTTTTGGATTCGCTGATCTCGTTGATTTCCATTGCCATTTTCTCATAATCTTGTTCGGTAAGCTGTGTTAGATAGTACATTTTTTTGGGGAGTAATGTTTTGATTAGTAATTTTTCTAAAACGATAGGTATGTCCCTCCATCTCTTGTGCGTAATGATGGGTGGGACTTACTTAAACCAGCCTCTGTACTGGTACAGCTGACAAATCAATAATAGTCAGATGCATTAGTTTCAAGCCAGTTTAATTTTTAACCAAAATCAAACTGTCCATATAGTGGTCCGAATCTACCCAATAATAAAAATCTTCCCGATCTATGCTTTTTGTTAGATTATAGGCGGGAGGATACCAGAAACTATGTTTTAAAACCAGTTTATTGTTTTGTTTATCAAACGATTGGATCCAATAATGAGTCTTTGCATCTAGTTCATCAAATTCAGAATAATTATCTGTGTTGGTCATATAGGTTGAAATTGGAATCCCCTTATCACTTCTTCCATTTTGAAAGTCTATAATATCAACCGAATGTAAATAGTAAGGTTTGGTGAAATACTCATTGATGTACCATTTCATGGCCCAAACCCCTTTTAACTCGTATCCTTTATCACAAGCTAATACATTATTCCCTTGAGCATTAAAACAGGAATCAATTACCGCTTCTGATAAGGCCCAGTCTTTGGCAAAAATTGTAGTGTTTAATCCATTGGATACTAAGTCAAAAAAGCCAAGGTACTTGGATAAGGCAGAGAAGAAGTTTTTAGGAGTTTGTCCTTTCCAGCACTCATATCCATTTTCAATTAAACCTACTGTGGTCTTATAAATTGTAAATAAAACTGTTCCTGCACCAATCTCAGGGTTGTATTGATAGTCAATATATTCTTTTACCATTGAGCTTGCTGTCTTTCTAATGGAAGAGATACAGTCGTCCGGTAGCATATCTAATGGTGAAAAAGTGGATAATACATTGATAGAGAATAAATACAAATTTTCATAAAAAGCTTCATCGTGTTCCATGCTTCCGTCACTGAAACCGGGTTTACCTGTTCTGAATTTAAAGGTATATTCCCCATCTTCTTTCATTTCATAGGTTTTGTCATTTGGATTTTCATAGGTTCCTCCAGTTCCCATTAATATATCCACAAGGGAATTGGGGACTATTTTAACCCCTTCAACCAAAATCTTATCAACTAAATTTTGGTTTTTATAAACACCTATTACCGTTGAATAGGATTCTCCTTTATTATTGAAAATGAAATTTCTTCCACTCCGAAACATGTTGACCGGTAGTTCTGGACTTGGGGCCAAAATCCGTTGATTGAAGGATTCAGTCAATATATTAAATGCATCAATCAATGGAATATTGGTAGAATTGAATAGGGAATTACCTTCCAGAATAGAATTTTCTATCTCACTTTCGAATAATTTGAATTTTTCATCTTCCAGAATTTGCTTGATAAATTCATTTTTGCCTTGGTCAGAAATGCTGAGAAGTGCCGGGCTCATCATAAGCATACCTAAAGCAGTTGTGCGAACAGTGATATTGCCATCCGGATTTTCTGGGTAATTATAGCCCATCATAACCACTTCATCATTTTGGTTCATTGCAAACAAAGCAGTGTATTGTTCTTGGTTGTTTATAATGAAATCTGTCTCTATGGCTTCTACTTCATCGTTAATTGCGAGAACTGTGATACCCTGGTTTTTTAGTTTGCTATTTACTGGTAACATTATTTTTCCATGGTATTTACCTTCTGGGATTTCAGTATCAGGCTGATCATCAATATCCTTTCCTTGATCCTCCTTTTCTGGATCAAGACAGGCTGAAAGGGCCACTAGGAAAAGGAATAACCACC